>JAICQR010000050.1 GCA_025937755.1 Gemmatimonadales bacterium
ACCGGCGCCGTGCTGGTGAGCACGCTGGCCGAGATCATCCGGATGCTGGATGAAATCGAGCTGCTGGAGCACGCGGAAGTGCGCCAGCTGCTCGAAGCGGACGGGCGAATTGCCGGAGTGCGGCTGGTGCGCGCCGACGGCAGCGTCGAGGATCGCTGGGGACCGGCGGTGGTGCTGGCGACCGGCGGCGTGGGGCAGCTGTTTGATGTGACGACCAATCCCACGGTGTCCACCGGCGACGGCTGGGCCCTGGCGTATCACGCCGGCGCGGAACTGCGGGACCTCGAGTTCCTCCAGTTTCATCCCACAGCACTCAAGCTTCCCGGGGTCAATCAGGCGCCGCTCATCTCCGAGGCGGTGCGTGGCGCGGGCGCGATCCTGGTTGATGCCACCGGCAAGCGCTTCGCACTCGCCGCGGACGCGCGGGGCGAGCTGGCGCCCCGCGACATCGTGGCGCGGGCGGTCTTCGCGGCCGACCAGGCGGGCGGTGCCTGGCTGGACGCACGCGCACTGGACGACTTCACGACCCAGTTCCCCGGGATCACCGCGATGCTGCAGCAGCACGATCTCGATCCGGGGCGGGACCTGCTGCCGGTGGCGCCCGCGCTGCACTACGCGATGGGCGGGATCAGCACCGACCTGGCCGGCCGTAGCACCCGCACCGGGCTGTGGGCCTGCGGTGAAGTGGCGTCGACCGGGGTACACGGCGCCAACCGACTCGCTTCCAACTCGTTGCTCGAGGGGCTGGTCTTTGCCGATCGGGTGGCGCGCGACATTGAGGAGAACGGCACGGTCACGCTGGAACTTCCGGAGGAGCTGGAGCATTTCACTCCTGAGCGCGACGACGCGGCGCCGGACGCTGCGCAGTCGGAGACACGCGCCGTGCTCAGACGAATCATGACGCGTGACGTCGGGGTGCAGCGGTCGGAGACTTCGCTGATGCAGGCGGAAAGCGAACTGTCGGACCTCAACGACAAAACCCCGCGCCAGGCGTGGCGAACCCGCAATCAGCTGCTTGTCGCCCGGCTGATCACCCGAGCCGCCCTGGAGCGGCGGGAGAGCCGGGGTGGGCATGCGCGACTGGATTATCCCGCGGAACCACCCGCGAGCACTGCACAGGAGCTGCCGTAGCATGGGCCTCAACCTTCCCGTCATCGAACCCACCACGCTCACGCCCGACGAAATCACCGCGATGCAGGCCGAGATCCGAAGCCTCGCCGCCGAGCGCAATGCGCTGCTTATCGCGCACAATTATCAGCGGGCCGAGGTGCAGGACGTCGCGCATTTCGTGGGCGACTCGCTGGGGCTCTCGCGCAAGGCGGCCGCCACCGAGGAGCCGGTGATCGTGTTCTGCGGAGTGCACTTCATGGCCGAGACGGCGGCGATCCTCTCGCCCGACAAGCGGGTGCTGCTGCCGGACCTCGAGGCCGGTTGCTCGCTGGCGGCCACGATTTCCGCGGAGGACGTGGTCCGCTGGCGGGAGCAGTTTCCCGGCTACGTGGCCGTGGGATACGTCAACACCTCCGCGGCGGTGAAGGCGGAGCTGGACTACTGCTGCACCAGTGGCAACGTCCTGGACGTCGTCGATGCGGTGCCGGAGGACCGGGGCATCCTGTTCCTGCCGGACTTCTTCCTGGGGGCGCACGTGCGGCGGATGCGGCCGGACCGGAAGATCGAGGTCTGGATGGGGGAGTGCCACGTGCACAAGGGCATCAACCCCGATGCGCTCAACGCGGAGCGGGCGGCGCACCCCGAGGCCGAGGTGCTGGTCCACCCCGAATGCGGCTGTGCGGGCCAGCTGGTGTATGCCATGGGGCGGGGCGACGTCGACCCGGAAGGGCTCCATATCGCGTCCACCGAGCGGATGGTGCAGCTGGTGCGGGAACGCCCCGCCACCGAGTTCATCGTGGCGACCGAAACCGGAATCATGCACCGGATGCAGCAGATGGCGCCGGAGAAGACCTTCATCGCGGCGGATCGTGGGGCGGTGTGTGCCTACATGAAGACGATCACGCTGGAAGCGGTGCGCGATGCGCTGGTGAAGGACCAGCACCACATCACGGTCGATCCCGAGACGACTCGCCGCGCACGGGCGAGCGTGGACCGGATGGTGGCGTTGGGGGCAGGGGGAAAGCCGGGAGATTGACCACTAGTGGGAAGCGGGAAGTGGGAAGTGGGAAGGGGAGGCGTGTGAACGAAGACGCAGTCCGGATCGCACGGGAGGCGCTGGCGGAGGATGGGGCGCGAGACATCACCTCCGATGTCTGCATCCCTGCCGGCGCGCGGGGTGAGGCGCGGATCGAGTTCCGGACCGGCGGTGTGGTGGCGGGCTGCGACTACGCTGACGCGGTGATGACCGAGGCCGGACTGGATCCGGTGCGGTGGCTGGCGCGCGAGGGCGACGTGGTAGGCGCGCACTCCGTCATCGGCGAAGTCGCGGGCGACCTCAAGGCGCTGCTCCGCGCGGAGCGGCCGCTGCTCAACCTGCTGCAGCGTGCGACCGGCATCGCCACGGCGACACGGGCGTATGTCGATGCGGTAAGTGGCACGAAATGCCGCGTCCTGCACACCCGGAAGACGGCGCCCGGCCTGCGCGGGCTGGATATCGCCTCGGTGCTGGCTGGCGGCGGAACGCTGCACCGAACGGACCTCGCAACCACAGTGATGGTGAAGGACAATCACTGGGCCCAGTTGCGCGTCGCGAGTCGCGAGTTGCGAGAGGTGCTCTCGGCGGCTCGGCGGCTCGGCGCCTCGGCGCTGTTCGTGGAGGTGGAGAGCCTGGAGCAGCTCGACGAGGCGTGCGCCGCGGGGGCGACCAGACTTCTGGTGGACAACCAGTCGCCCGCGACTGTGCAGGTGTGGGGAACCCAAGCCCGCCGGCTGAGCCCCGAAATCGAGATCGAGGCAACCGGCGGCATCACGCTCGCAAATGTGCGGGCGTATGCTGATGCCGGGGCGGATTTCGTGTCGATCGGGGCGCTGACGCATTCGGTTGTTGCAGGGGACGTTGCGCTCGAAGTGGGACGTGGGAAGTGGGAAGTGGGAAGTGGAACTGAATAGCCCGCTCGGCCACAGCCCATTCCTCCGACTTCCCGGGGCCCACGACCTACTTCCCACTACCCACTTCCCACTTCTCCATGACCCCAATCCTTCCGTCCGCTCATCAGGTTCCGCTTCCGCTCGACCGGCTGCTGCTCAGGGAACCTCCTGGGGAGGAGGCCGTGGAGATGGACGTTCTCATCGTAGGTGCGGGACCGGCGGGGCTGGCATGTGCGATCGAACTGTCGAAGATCAAGGAACGGCATGGCGCCGAGGGCGGGCCGCTGGCTGCGCTGGAGATCGGGGTACTGGAGAAGGCGGGAAGCCTGGGCGAACACAGCCTTTCGGGCGCCGTGGTGAATCCCCGGGCGTTTCGCGAGCTGCTGCCTGATGTCCCGATCGAGGAGCTGCCGTTCCGGCAGCCGGTGACGGGCGAGGCGGTGTACTTCATGACCTCGGGCCGGGCGCAGCGGATTCCCACGCCGCCTACCATGCGGAACCATGGTTACTACACGGCGTCGCTCTCGGAGATGGTGCGGTGGCTGGGCGAGCGTGCCGAGTCGATGGGTGTGAATGTATTCACCGGCTTCCCGGTGGACTCACTGCTGGTCGAGGGCTCGGCGGTGCGGGGCGTTCGGACCACACCTTCGGGGCTGGATCGCACGGGCAACCAGGGCTCTGATTTTACACCGCCGACCGACTTGACGGGGAAGGTCACCGTGCTGGCGGACGGCACCCGGAGTGCGCTGGGGCAGGCGTGGAAGAAATGGCAGGAGATCACGTCGCCCAATCCCCAGATCTTCGCGCTGGGGGTCAAGGAAGTCTGGCGGGTGAAGTCGTCGCCGCAGGACATCATCCACACCATGGGATGGCCGCTGCCGTCGGATGCGTTTGGCGGATCGTTCCTGTACCCGCTGGGGCAGGACCAGGTAGCGGTGGGCCTGGTGGTGGGGCTCGATTACCACGATGCCCGGCTGGACGTGCATCAGATGCTGCAGCAGCTCAAGGAGCACACCCTGTTCCGCAAGGTGCTGGAGGGCGGCGAGCTGCTGGAGTGGGGAGCCAAGACCATTCCCGAAGGCGGCTATTACGCGCTGCCGACCCGCCGGCATGGCGACGGGCTGCTGCTGGTGGGAGACGCGGTGGGGCTGGTGGACGTGCCGTCGCTCAAGGGAATTCACTACGCGATGCAGTCGGGGATCTACGCGGCGCGGGCAATCGCCGAGGCCCTTGCGCGGGGCGAAACGTCGCGGGCGTCGCTTTCTTCCTACGATCGGCTGGTGGATGAGAGCTACATCCGGTCGGACCTGTACCGGACCCGGAACATGCGGCTGGCGTTCAAGGACGGCTTCTGGGTGGGGGGTGCAAAGGCGGGCCTGATGACCCTGACCGGCGGCCGGGTGCCAGGCGCAAGGATCCGCATGGGGGAGGATGCCGCAGCTCCGAAGGAGCTGCGGGGAGGGGGTAAGGGCCCCCCTGCTACCCCCCCTGGGGGGTTGAGCATCGGCAAGCTTGATGCAGTCTTCAAGTCCGGTAATGCCACGCGCGACACCATTCCCAGCCACCTGCTGGTGGGCAAGGACGTGACGGCCGAGGTGGCCGAGTTCTACTCCCACGTGTGTCCGGCCGGGGTGTATGAAAGGGAGGGGGACACCCTCCGGGTGAATGCAGCTAACTGCATTGACTGCAAGGCGACCGATGTCCTTGGCCCGCGCTGGACTCCCCGTGAATCGGGCAGCGGGCCGCGATATCGTCTTATGTAGTGACACTTCGGTACTGTACAATTTCTGCACGGTTGCGATTGGCCCGGGCATTGCTGCTTTCTGCGGGGTCAAGCAGTGAAACGACCCGACCAATCGCGAGGCGTTATCCACAAGCTCCTGAGTTCAGGTAGCCGTCCGGCCAAGGACCGCTGGCAGCGGGTCTTCGGCGGGGGCGATCCGTTCTTCACCCATGCAGGTGCCAGCGGTGAGATGCTCATCGCCCGTATCCGGGTGATGCTGGTGCTGGTGGTCCTCTGCATCCCGGGCTACAACTACTTCCGCAACCCGACCGCGCCCGAGCATTTGGCGGGGATGATGATCGGGGCATGGGCCCTGGCGCTGGCGCTGGTGGTGCTGATCCTGGTGCGCAAGCAGGTACTGGGCGCGTGGATCGGACTCGCCAGCAGCATGATGGACGTGACGCTGGTCAGTGCCGCGCTGGCGACGTTCCTGTTCCTCGACATGCCCCACCTGTCGCTCCACAACTTCGTGGTGTTCGAGGCCTATTTCCTGGCGCTGATTGCGACCTGCCTCCGGTATGACGTCAAGCTCTGCGTCATCGCGGGGTCGCTGGCGATCCTGGAGTACGCCGGGATCCTGCTGGTGGCTGATGCCCGCTTCAACCTCCAGGCGGCCAGTTTCGGAGCGGGCAGGCTGGGGCTGTTCGACTGGCACATCCAGCTGGGCCGGCTGCTGATGCTGGCGGCGGCCACCGGGCTGGCAGCGGTCGTGGTGGACAAGTCGCGAGCGCTGCGACGGCTGTCGACGATCGACCGGCTCACGGGCGTGCTCAACCGGGGCTCGTTTGATGAACGGCTCAACGCCGAGCTGAGCCGGGCCCGGCGGCAGGACGAATCACTGGCGATCGTGATGATGGACGTGGACCACTTCAAGAAGTTCAATGACGACCTGGGCCACGCGGCGGGTGACGCGGCGCTCCGGTCGGTGACCCGGGTGATCACCAGCGAGATCCGGCGGAGCGACATTCTGGCCCGCTATGGCGGCGAGGAGTTCGTGCTGATCATGCCGTCCACCAGTTGCGAGCAGGCGATCCGCAAGGTGGAAGCAATCCGGGAGAAGCTGGCGCGCCACAATATTCCGCTGCCGCGCACGGACGGGCTCACCGCCCGGCTGACGATGAGCGCGGGTGTGTCGATCTTCCCCGACGACGGCGTGACAGCGGACGAGCTGGTCGATGGCGCGGACGAGCGGTTGTTCGAGGCGAAGAACATGGGGCGGAACCGCGTCGTCGGGCCGGCCGTGCGGAGTCGTTTGCGCACGGCCTAGCCGCTCCAGCCGCTCGCGCCGCTGTCTCCTTCCGGCGGCTTCTCACTTCTCACGTCACACTTCTCACTTCTCACTTCGCACGCAGTTACCGCAGCAGCTCCTCGAGTCTCACATGGCTGTTTGTCCGGTCGTCGCGATACTTGATGATAACCGGCGTGTAGATGGCGATGCCGCGCTCGGCGGCGGGGCCCTGTGACGCGGGCCGAGTGCCGGGCACGACCACGGCACCGGGCGGAATTTCGAGGGTGCGGGTGTTGTCGCTCCGGATGAACTGGTCATGGACCGCGTCGTACACGACGGTGCCGGCGCTGAGGGTGACTCCCGGCGCGATGACGGCCCCTTCGCGCACGATGGTTCCCTCGAAGATTCCAACGTTCCCACCAATCATTGCGTCGTCCTCGATGATGACCGGCAGCGCCCCGGCCGGCTCGAGCACGCCCCCCAGCTGGGCGCCGCAACTCAGGTGCACCCGGCGTCCCACCTGGGCGCAGCTGCCCACCAGCGCGTGGCTGTCGAGCAGTGTCTCGTCGCCGACGTAGCTCCCGACGTTGACGAAGCTGGGTGGCATGACGATGACGCCTCGACCCACGTGGGCGCCGGCCCGGATAATCGAGCCACCGGGCACCACCCGGACTTCATCCTCCAGCCGGAAATTGCGGGGCGGCAGGGTGTCCTTGTCGAAGAAGTTGAGCGGACCGGCGGCGCCGGCCTCGACCAGGCGACCGAGGCGGAACGCGAGGAGAATGCCTTCCTTGACCCAGAGGTTGACCTGCCAGCGTCCGGATGGAAGTCGCTCGGCGGCGCGGACGTCGCCGCGCTCGAGGCAGCGGAAAAGGCGGCCGACGGCGACGCGGGCCTCACGGCGGGCTTCGGTGGGGACGCCGGCGGCGAGCTGGGCGATTTCCTGGCGGAGGGCGGCGATGTCGGGCGTGGGCGAGGGCATGATAGAAAATAGGCGGCTCGGCGGCTCGGCGGCTCGGCGGCTCGGCGCCAAACGAGCGACGCTCCTCGGCCACGGACCGAGGAGCGTCAGCTCAGCGCTTTAGTTCTTTGTTTTCGCCCGACGGGCGCGGCGGGAACAAGTGGCCGTAAAACGACCGCCGCTGCGTTGGCGGGGGATAGAGTACGGCTGGATGGGGGGAGTGTCAAGAAGTGGGGAGTGGGCTCAGGGGCGGCCTGACGGCCGTCTGGAGGGTGAGAAGAGTCAGAGCCGCAATCGCACACCGATCAGCGGGACTGGAGGAAGCGAATAGGCGGGTGTGCGGTTGATCCTGCCGCCCTGCCCACCAGCTACATTGATCCGGGGCGGAATACTCTGACCCTGTGTGACGTTGAGCGCGGCAGCGAACAACTCGACGGTCACTGCCCCACCATGAGCTATGAACCCAACCTGGACGTCAACCCGGTGCGTCGTTGGCGTCCTGGCCTGATTGGGCGTTCCGTAAAGCAGTGCTCCCGATTGCGCCAGCGGGTTGGGGTTGGGGTCGTAGCCGCTGACCGGGTTCCAGTCCGAGATCAGATACCCCCAGCTTGGCTCGGTGTAGACCTGACCGGACTGTAGGGAACCGGCGATGGAAAACTGGAAGCCGCTTGCCGGCTGCCTCGCCAGGAGAAAGACCAGCCGGTGAGGCGTGTCGAAGTCACCAGGATACCTCTCACCATCTGCCGCCAGTCGAGCCCGGCTCCAGGTATAGCCGGCGCGTGCCGTCATTGCGAACGGCAGCGCGAGTTCGGCTTCGGCACCTAGGCCGACCGACGAACCACGGGCTGACGTCAATCGCGCTGCGCCTTGCGCGACCGGGCCCGCCACGTCCAGCACGCGGAGGTTCCTTGACTGGCGCACCCATGCTTGCCCGCCCAATCGAAGCACTGAGCTCGTGCTCCAGTGGGCTCCTGCCGTGAACTCTGTGGTACGCGCAGGCTGATCGCCTACGTCCGCACCGTCGCCGGCCACCGCCCAGACGTCCACGACCGAGAACGAAGCCCATGGCCGACTCCTGGGGTCCGTGAGCTGGAACAGGTGCTGCGTCTTCGACGATGCCGACGCGAATACCTGCATGACCGGCGAGAGCTGCACTCGCGCGGCGAGCGTGGGCGCCAGTTCCACCCTGCCACCGTCGAGCACTACCGCAGCGCCTGCATCCAGCAGGGTACCGGCGTCGAGTTGCCAGCCGGAAGCCACGTGGACGGAGGTAACCGTGCGGGTGGTGCCAGTTCGCAAAGCACCCGCGTCCAGCTCGCCGATGAAGGTGGTGAACCTGGCATCGGTGGACGCCGAAAGGTCTGCTACTCTCGCACCGATGGTCCACTGTACCTTGCCTGCAACCGATGTCGCCTCAACCAAGGCGCCCTGATTTCGCAGGGTGCTTGAGTCAACGGCTTCGAGGTTCGCGAGCTCGAGGCGCTGGCCCCCGGCGCGAGCACGCGCATCCCAGGCACGCGCTGTGACGGAGGAGCGATCACCCAGGGACAGCTCGATTCCGGCGCCTAGGGTTCTCCCCCAGCGATGGTAGTTCCCTACCCGGCGCTGGGTGCCAGTTCCGAAGTCAGCGTCCCCTCTCGACTCGGCGCTGCGGAATGCCAGCCCGAACACCCGGGCTCTGCGACTAGGTGCCACGCTGGCCGACAGCAGGTAGTCGGTAAGCGAGAACTCGTCGCGCTCGGATCGGTCTTCAAGGGTTGCCGGGAACCAGGAGTAGCGGGCCGCAGTGGTGATAGCAGCGCGATCATCGGAGCTGAACCGGAGGGCAGCGTCGCTGGCGAGTACGTTGAGGCCAGCGTCCGCCTCGAACCCACGCCCCAAGGTAGGGCTAGTGCTGACATCCACGACGCCGCCGCTTGAGCCCGAAAGTCGGAATGGCGCGGCGGTACCCCAGAGCGTGACGCCAGACACCGCCGACGCCGGTATAGCCGAAAATGTCCCGCCCAGCTGGGCCGGGTTCAGGATGGGGAAGCCATCAACAAAGAAGCCAAGCTCTGACGGAGCTGATCCGCGCAGGGTGAGGCGAGCGGAATAGGGGTTCGCGAGCGCCACACCGGGTTCGAGTCCGAGCGCGCGTACGGGGTCCTCAATTCCCGCCGCTGCAGGGACCAGCTTGATGCGATTCCGGGTGCGGTGAAGCACCGGCGGGGCCAGTTCACCGGCCGGAGGTCTGGAGGCGACCTCGATTGGCGGCAGTACCACCGCGCCTGGACGAAGCGTTATGTCCAGCCGGCGCTCGAGAATTACACGCACTGACTGAAGCGTGTCGGGGAAATAACCGATCCTCGCTACGGCGACTGTATAGAGGCCCGCCGATGGCAGGCGCGCGGCAAAGCGGCCTCGCGCATCCGATGCGACTGTGACGGGAGCACGCCCCAAGCTGTCCAGCACACTGATGCGGGCGTCGGCGACCGGCATAGTAGAAGCAGCATCGCGAACGACGCCGTGCAAAACGGACTGGGCGACCAGTGGGGCCGATGTGGTGCCAACGGCGAAGAGCGCCAGGATGCCTAGTATTGCGCGCTTCAGCACAACGGAGCGTTGGCGAGGTGGTACACTGCCTGGTCCGACACGATGGAGCCTACGAAGCCTTGCGCGCCGATAAGGGTGTCGGTGCTAGTGGGCGGGCCTGGGAAGCCGCGTTCCACCAGTACGGACGGAGAAAACGCAACGACGACCAAGCTTGTACCGCCGCAGCATTGGGGCCCGCAAGACGCCAACGGTTGACCGGCTTGGATGGTGTCTGGGGTGTAGATCCAGAAGGAAGCAGTCGAGGCATCGAATGGAACGCGCTGATAGATGCCGTAGCGGGCGTGCGGACCGCTGTTCTGCCATTCGAGCGTGACAATCGTTTGGGTGGAGGACAACGTGTCAGCGTGCCGACTCAGGACCGGGACGCCGGGCACGGTCGTGACGCCGTAAATCGAGGCGCCACCAACCGCGACCGAGACTTCATAACGTTCACCGGCGCTAATGTTGAACGCGCCCTGGTAGCTCCCGGGCGCAGCTTCGGCCAAGGTTGTGCTACCGTTGCTCCCCGTGAGCACGACGGTCGCGCCTGCGACCGGCTGGAGCGGCGGAATGCCCTGGTTCGTCAGCGGCCCCGCCCGTCCCACTTGGACTGCCTGAGTGACGCTGCGAGCATCCAGCTGCGCCCGGACCACAAGCGGCCCGGGCTCCGGCGGACCCGCTGGCGCGCCATCGCATGCCCCGAGACAGAGGATCGCGAGCGGCGCAAGGTACGCTCGCGTGCACGTTGCATGCGCGGCGCGCTGACGCATCAGAAGGACTTGTCGGGCGACCAGACGAACTTGACGTCGCCAGGGTCGGTCCCGTTTGGGTTGACGAAGGTCAGGGTGTCCGTGGTTTTTGGTATGGCTCCCCAGAAGATCCAGTCATCCCCCGACTCGCCGAACTCCCCGAGATCTGGCTCGCCAGACGACGGGCAGGATGTGTCGTCGTTCTCCGACACGAGCACCGTGCCCGAGTACTCGACGCCGCCGATGATGCTCTTGTACTTCAAGTCGAGCGCGAGTCGATTACCGGAGGCAACCCGAAAGTCGTCCGTGTAGATCGCGGGCGGGTCATCATAGTTGAAGTCCCGCGAACTCGAGCTGCTGTAGCTCTCGCCAGCGCATGGCACGTTGAAATCCGGATCCAGAGGTGCGGTGCAGGACAACGAAGCTAGCGAGGAGCCATTGCATCGGACCAGCCAGACTTCGAACTCAGGCTTGCCGAACGGCACGCCATCATAGGTCCAATCAGCGAACACCATGCGAAGATGATCCATATACCACGACGGATCGGTAGTTGGTCCGCCGCCTCCACCACCACCCGGCTCGCACCCATTCGGGTCAGTTTCGGGGTTGCACTCGGCCGAGGCGATCATGCGGCGGGCGGGTTGTTCTTGCGGAACAATGCTGATGAGCGTTACCGATGGCGGCTCTGTCATCGACACCATGTGGACGTTTCCGTCGGTATCGTACGCCGGCAGATGCGTCAGGCCCTTCTCGCGGACCTGGTGATCCGTCAGCGTCGTGCCCAGCACCCACATTTCCTGATCACCGGTCCAGGCCCGACGTTGGTCTTCGAGCGGGAGATAGATGTCCATCGGAGGGAGGTTGCTCGTTAACGCAGCCAAGTCTGTCCCGGCAAGGGTCGATGACCGCTGCAGGAGTTGAGATCCGTAGGACCGCGCTACGAACCGGTCCAGCTCATTCTTGGATTCTCGTTCGGTGCTGGTGCGAAGCTCTGCTGCCAATCCGCGGCGTGCGCCGAGATCCTTCAGCGCCACCGCGAAGGCCTCCGCCAGACGTTCGGCAGGATCGTTGGACCTGCTGCTTGCTACAACGGGCAGGTCCTCGGCATCAGCAAGCGGGGGGGGGGCAGTCTCTGAGGCACAAGCGCACAGCAGGAGCCCGGTGGCGAGAGCCAGCCGTTTCATGGCGATCCTCCAGGGGAAGAGGTCGAATTGACTGCGGTATAGCCAGTATGGGAATCGGCACGGGATCGCGCAAGAGGGAGCGAGATCAGGGGCGGCCTGTGGCCGCCATCAGGGGCGGCCTGACGGCCGCCCGAGCAGCTGCCTCGCCAGGCGCACGTACTCCTGCACCCCCCGCAGCAACTCCTGCTTCCCTATGCGCTCGTCCGCCGTGTGGGCCAGCCGAATGGTGCCGGGCCCCAACTGGTAGTGCTCGCCCCAGCCCTCGTAGTTGGGGAGGTCGCTGGCGTAGGCGACGATGGTGGTGTCCCAGCCCTCGAGCGGCGTGCCGCGCCAGGCGGGCAGCGAGGTGGGATAGGTGATGCTCACGCCTGGTGCCAGGGCCGCCTCGACTTGTTTCCTCAGTTCGTCATCCGGACCGACGGTGCGAAAGAGCACCCGCGCCATCGCCTCGCCCGGGATCACGTTGGGTGCGCTGCCGCCCTGGATTTGCCCGATGTTGAGCGTTGCCGCCCCCAGCTGCGGGTCGGTGGGCAGCGGGATGCGGCGGATACGCTCGAGTGTGTCGAGGAGCGGATCGATGGCCGACACGCCTTCCTCGGGATAACCGGAGTGGGCCGCCTTGCCGGTCATCCTCAACTCGGCACCGAGGGTTCCCTTCTGGCCGATGCAGAGTTTCCCCTCGGTGGGTTCGCCGTTGATGAGGTAACTGCCTCTGGGCTCGAGCGCCTTCGCCGCGACGGCGCCGTCCGATTCGACTTCCTCGCCCACCACGAAGAGCAGTCCGATGCGCTGCTCGCCTTCGCGCTTCAACTGCTCGGCCGCCGCCACCATCGCCGCCGCCAGGCCCTTGGCGTCGCAGGTGCCGCGGCCGTACAGGTTGTCGCCGTCTTCATGGAACGGGATGTAGGGTGGCACGCAGTCGAGGTGGGTGGAGAAGACGACGTGCGGCGGCTCGGCGGCTCTCCGGCTCGGCAGGGCGTAGAGGTTGTCGCGGCCGGGGGTGACTTGCTGGCGAGTGACGCGCCAGCCCAGCGCCTCGAGCTCCTGGTGCATGAGATCCACCGCCGGCGCTTCGGCTCCGGTGGGCGATTCGGCCTGGACGAGTCTGCGGGTGAGTTCTAGTGGATCCATAAGTGTTCTGGCTGTAGACACTCGCGCCGA
>JAICQR010000024.1 GCA_025937755.1 Gemmatimonadales bacterium
GACTCCTACCGCCGATTCGTCCAGATGTACGGCAGCGTGGTGTTCGACATGGCCAAGAAGCCGTTCGATCTGCTGCTGGAGGGGCGCAAGTCGAGCGCGGGCGTGGAGCGCGACATCGACCTGCCCGAAGCCGAGATGCGCGCGCTGGTGCAGGAGTACAAGGCGCTGGTGCAATCCGAGCGGGGGACGCCCTTCCCCGACGATCCGATGGAACAGCTCTGGGGAGCGATCGCCGCCGTCTTCGAAAGCTGGAACACCCGGCGCGCCCAGGATTACCGGCGGCTGCACGACATCCCCGACACCATGGGCACGGCGGTCAACATCGTCACGATGGTGTTCGGCAACCTGGGCGAGGACTCGGGCACCGGCGTCACGTTCTCCCGTAATCCGTCCACCGGCGAGCGAAAGCTGTATGGCGAATTCCTGATCAACGCCCAGGGCGAGGATGTCGTGGCCGGCATCCGGACGCCGTCGCCCATCGCGGACCTGGCGAGCACCCTGCCCCAGTCGCACGCCGAGCTGGACCGGGTGGCCCGGTTGCTCGAGCGCCACTTTCGCGACGTGCAGGACATGGAGTTCACCATCGAGAGCGGCAAGCTCTACATGCTGCAGACCCGCCGGGCCCAGCGCACGGGGCATGCCGCCGTGCGCACCGCGGTCGAGATGGTCGATGAGGGACTTATCTCCGAAGAGGACGCGGTCGCCCGGGTCCCGCCCGATGACCTCAATCAACTGCTCCACCCCACCATCGATCCGGACAGCGCGCTCGACCTGCTGACGACCGGGCTGCCGGCGTCCCCGGGTGCCGCGAGCGGTGCCGTGGTGTTCGACGCAGATCGCGCCGAAGAGCGGGCCAAGGCCGGTGAAGCGGTGATCCTGGTCCGGCGCGAGACCTCGCCCGAGGACTTCCATGGGATGGTCGCGGCCAAGGCGGTGCTCACTGCGCGGGGTGGCATGACGTCCCATGCGGCGGTGGTCGCGCGAGGGATGGGCAAGCCCTGCGTGGCGGGTGCCCACGAGATCGAAGTTGACGAGGCGGCACTCAGATTTTCCGTCAATGGGCGTAGCGTGGCGGAAGGCGAGTGGATCTCGGTGGATGGCGCCAACGGCAGGGTCTACGCCGGGGAGGCGGCGTTGAAGACGCCCGAACTGGGCGAGCACTTCAATCGCCTGATGGGCTGGGCCGACCGGGTGCGCTACCTGCGGGTGCGATGCAATGCCGACACCCCGGCCGATGCCCATCGCGGGCGCGAGTTCGGCGCCGAAGGAATCGGCCTTTGCCGCACCGAGCACATGTTTTTCGAGGGCGGCCGGCTGGAGGCCATGCGCGAGATGATCGTGGCGCGCGATGTCGAAGGCCGGAAGCGGGCCCTGGCCCGGCTGCTGCCCATGCAGCGGGCCGACTTCGAGGGAATTTTCCGCGCGATGGACGGCCAGCCGGTCTGCATCCGGCTGCTGGATCCGCCGCTGCACGAGTTCCTGCCCCATGAGCCGGAAGAGGTTGCTGCGCTGGCAAGCCAGATGCAGATGGAGCCGGCAGCGCTGCAGCGGATCGTGAACGGCCTGGTGGAGGTGAACCCGATGCTGGGGCTCCGGGGCTGCCGGCTCGGCATCCTCTATCCCGAGATCACCGCCATGCAGACCCGCGCCATTTTCGAAGCCGCGTGCACCATGGCGCGGCGGCAGGCACGGGTGCTTCCCGAAGTCATGATCCCGCTCACCAGCAGCGTGCTGGAATTCCGGAAGCAGGCGCTGGTCGTGCGCCAGGTCTCGAGCGAGGTGTTCAATGAGCAGCAGATCACCGTGCCGTTCACGCTGGGCACCATGATCGAGCTGCCGCGGGCGGCGCTGACGGCCGACGAAATTGCGCTCGAGGCACAGTTCTTCTCGTTCGGCACCAACGACCTCACCCAGACCACGTGGGGCCTCTCGCGCGACGACGCCGGCCGGTTTCTCCCGATGTACTTGGAACAGGGGATCGTGGACGACGACCCGTTCCAGGTGCTGGACCGCAAGGGCGTGGGCAAACTGCTGAAGATGGCGACCGAGCTGGGTCGCGCCACCCGCCCCGACCTCAAGCTGGGTATCTGCGGTGAGCACGGTGGTGAGCCGGCCAGCGTGATGTTCTGTGATGAACTCAAGATGAATTATGTTTCGTGCTCGCCGTTCCGGGTGCCGATTGCGCGGCTGGCCGCTGCGCAGAGCACCCTCCGCAACCGGGGAACGATCGACCGGACCCGCGCGGCGGTGTAAGGCACATTCTACCTTCGTGGAGGCAGCGAGCAATCATGCAGTGGAAAACAGTCTTTCTGGCGGCCCCGGCCATCATGGCGTCACTGGCCCTTGGAGCCTGTGGCGACGACGACACTGGCCCCGGCGGGGACCTGAACGCATCCGAGCAGCAGGCGCTGGTGGTGGCGCTCTCCCAGGCAGGGGCTCTCAGCTTCAACTTCGCCGCGCCATTCGCCCTGACCGCGGGCCTGGCCCAGGATGCCGAAGTCGGCTCGCTTGGCAGCATGGCCGCCTGGGGTGGCCAGACCCTCGTCACGCTCGACTATCCCGGCACGGAGGACGACCAGACGCTCGTCTTCACCGGCGTGACCGGCTGGTCCAACCTCAACGCCGGGAACAAGACGGTGGACAACGCCGTCTGGGCCAGCGCCATCGGCAGCACCTCAAGCTTCCCCAACCAGATCGACGAAGCCGTCATGGTGGACGATCAGGCCTTCGCCGGCTACTGGGAGCGCTCAACCAACTCGCAGTACTTCGCCAATGCCGCCGAGGGGCAGTTCACGCTTGCGACCACCAGCTTCAACGCTGCGCAGGAGTGCGACGACATCCCCGACCTGGGCAACGGCATCGCCATCACCGAGTGCACGTTCGCGATCGGCACGATGACCGGAGACTTCGACTTCGTGGCCGACCGGATCAGTGGCACGGGAGTGGCGACCTACACCCAGGCCAACATCGCGTACAATGTGCCGGCGGTGCGCGTCACGATCACGATGACGGTGGAAGACCCACCGACCGCGCAGTAATCCAGGTCTGGCGATGAAAGCTCCGCTCGTCGGCGTGGTGATGGGCAGTGACTCCGACTGGGACGTCATGCGCCACGCCGCCGAGCGCCTTGCCGAGTTCGGCGTGCCGCACGAGCGCAAGGTCGTGTCGGCCCACCGCACCCCGGACCTGCTCTATCAGTACGCGTCATCGGCTGCAGATCGCGGGCTTCGGTGCATCATCGCCGGGGCCGGCGGTGCTGCGCATCTGCCGGGCATGATCGCCAGCAAGAGCTCGCTCCCGGTACTGGGAGTGCCGGTGCCCAGCCGTCACCTGCAAGGCCTCGATTCCCTGCTTTCCATCGTCCAGATGCCCGCTGGCGTTCCGGTGGCGACGTTTGCCATCGGGGACGCCGGCGCCGCCAACGCGGCACTCTTTGCCGTGTCGCTGCTGGCACTGGAGGATGCCGACCTTCGCGACAAGCTGGATCAGTTCCGCGCCGCGCAGTCCGACCGGGTGCTGGGACTCTCGCTTCCCGAAGCACCATGATCCTGCCCGGCGCCACGCTGGGCATGCTGGGTGGCGGGCAACTGGGGCGGATGTTCGCGTTCCGCTCTCACGAAATGGGCTATCGCGTGGTGGTGCTCGAGCCGGATCCGCACAGCCCTGCAGGCGCGGTGGCCGACGAGCACATCGTCGCGCGCTATGACGACGAAGCCGCGCTGCGTGAGCTTGCGAGCAAGTCCGCGGTGGTGACCACCGAGTTCGAGAATGTCCCGGCCCCCGCCCTCGCCCTCCTCGAAACGCTCACTCGCGTCACCCCGCCTCCCTCGGCGGTCGCCGTGGCGCAGGATCGCATCGCCGAAAAGACCCATCTGCAGAATGCAGGTTTCCCGACCGCTGACTTCGCTGCCGTGGGCAGCAGCAGCGAGGCAGCCTCGGCGGCTCGCCGGCTGGGCGGCCGCTGCATCCTCAAGACTGCCCGGCTGGGTTACGACGGCAAGGGTCAGGCGCCGGTCTCGAATGCCGATGAAGCAGTCCAGGCGTACGCCGCCATGGGTGGGGTGCCTTGCATCCTGGAGGAAATGCTCACCCTCGAGCGGGAGCTGTCGGTGGTGCTTGCGCGGGGTGCGGACGGCAACATGGCGGTGTTCCCGGTGGGAGAGAATGTCCATCGAGGTGGCATTCTCCACTCGACCGTGGTCCCGGCGGCGATCAACGAAGAGTTGAGCGCCGACGCCCAGGGGCTGGCGGAGCGGGTGGCTGACTCACTGGCGTATGTGGGCGTGCTGGGAGTGGAGCTGTTCGTGGCCAACAAGGGGCAGTTGTACGTCAACGAAATTGCGCCCCGGCCCCACAACAGCGGGCACTATACCATCGACGCCTGCGCCACGGACCAGTTCGAGCAGCAGGTGCGGGCCGCATGCGGGCTGCCGCTGGGGGATACCCGGCTGGTCTCGCCGGTGGCGATGATCAACCTGCTGGGAGATCTGTGGGCCGAGGGCGAGCCGGCGTGGGGCAAGGCGCTGGCCGAGCCGGGGCTCAGGCTGCACCTCTACGGCAAGGCGGAGCCGAGGCCGGGGCGGAAGATGGGGCATCTCACGGTGCTGGCGGCCTCGCCGGGCGAGGCATTGCAGCGAGCCGAACGAGCGTATGCGGCGCTGGGTGGGCGTCAATGACGGGCACACGAAAAGACGAAAACACGCGCTTTTAGCGACTTGATACATCAGGTCATATCGCAAGACCCAATCATCTACGGCACATCTAGTTAGGGTTATTGGCCCGTGAATCTTTCGCGAGCCAGGCCAGCGCGCCCAGGACCGCGCCGATGAAGAGCGGACCGATGTTGATGAGTAGGAGAACCGCGGTGCCGGCGCCGGCCAGTGCACCCCAGACGGCGTCGTACATCCAGGTCACCGCAGCGAAACTCATCACCCCAAGAAGAACAGCTGGAAGGAAGACGGCGAGCGCGGCGTTGCCGACGGTGCGAGCCTTGAAGCCACCCACCAGCCCGGCAACGAACGGCCCCACTCCGGGCAACCAAAAAAGCAGCAGTGCCAGCCCGCCCATCCAGTTCATGCTGCGAACCACGAGGGGCCAGCGCCGAGTTGAGGGGGGAGCGGGCAGTCTGGACATGCTTGGGAATACGCCGGGGCGGGTCATTGACCCGCCCCGGCGATGGAGGCGCAGGGAATCGAACCCTGGTCCGAATCGGCTTTCAGTAGAGCGTCTACGTGCGTAGACCGGATTTCTTGCCGTCGCGCTGGGCCGGTAGCCGGACCACCTTCCCCGCGTCTATCTCCTGAATCTCACCCTGCGCATCGGAGTGGTGCGCCGAGCCAGCCCGGATTTGCGATCCCGTGCCGACGCCCCAGGCGGGCTTCGGACAAAGGAGGTGCGTGAAGCGAGTCTAGCTCAGCTTACGCAGCCAGCGCCAGTTCAGTATTGGCGATTGTGTCTTCCAAAGTGTTTTACCAGGGCCTTGGACCTGGGCACGCTGCCATACCTGCTACCAACCCGTCGAAGCCAGTCGCCCCCGGTTAGTGTCCAGAAATCTAACAGTTTCAGGTGCCGGATGCTACCTGCACTCTGTTCCGCCCCGCTCGCTTGGCCTCGTACATCGCCTTGTCGGCGAGGCCGGCCAGGTTCTGTACGCTTCGAGTGGTATCAGGACAGCCAGCCACCCCCAGCGACGCCGTGAGGGTCCAGGGGTTGCCCTGCCAGTCCCACGGGGTCTCCGCGAGACGGCTGCGGATACGCTCCGCAATTCTCTGCCCCACTTCCAGTGGGGCGCCTGGCAGCCAGACCCCGAATTCCTCGCCCCCCAGCCTGGCCGCCACATCGCTTCCGCGGATCTGCGAGCGAAGCAGCCTGGCCACGTGCACCAGCGCGGCATCGCCAGCCGCATGGCCCAGCGTGTCATTCAGCGTCTTGAAGTGGTCGATGTCGGCGGTGATCAATACGCCCACCGCCTGCCCCGGGCGGTTCATCGCCGCCTCCATGCTCCCACGATTGGCAAGCCCGGTCAGCAAATCGGTCTCGGCGGCGAGCGCCTTGCCCGCGTGCTCGATGCCGTGCGCCAGCCGCGGCGCAGCTTCACGAGCCGCTTCAAGCACCTCGGCCAGCAGGGGGCCGGTGGTCTCTGCGCCCTCGCGGTAGCCAATGGCGACGGCGCCCACCCGGCCATGGCCGTGTGCAATGGGAAAGAGCAGCCACGGACCTGCCGGCTGACGCCGGTCACCGGCGTCGCCTCCCGCGGGAGACTCACTGGTGGTATGAAGATCGAGGTCGCCCATGGCAACGTCGTGCAGCGGGGCTCCGGCCGGCACCGTACGATCCTGCAGCCGCCGGTCGCCTTTCCCCGAGACACCGCCGACACTGACGGTCTTTCCGGTTCGCACCGCAACGAGGACCGGACCCTGCACCACGCGTTCGAGTTGCCACGCCAGCCGAAGCGCGACGCTGCCGGGACTTTCGATCGCGAGCGAATCCGATCCGGCCTGCGCCAGTGCCACGATGGCGGGACGGCGCTTCAGTCCCTCACGCAGCCGGTCGAGATCCTCCTCGATTTCCTGCAGGCTCTCGGTCGCGTGCCCGGCCGGCAGCAGCATCGCCACGGCCAGGCCCTCGGCGGAGCGCACCACGAAGGTCCCCGATTCGACCCGCTCGACCCCGTGGCGCTGCTCCTGGCGCGCCTTCTCGATCCTGCGGTCCAGCGCCACCACTTCGGATACCGGCAGACGCTCGGCATCGATCACGCGCTCGTTGGACGGGCCTTCCTCGTCTTCCTCCGCCAGCCAGACACCCAGCGCGGCATGCGCCCGCAGCAGCCACCGCAGCGCCGGCTCCGGCAACAGCGCGGGCGACGCGTCACCCCGGGTGGCGAGCCCCGGCCTGTCAGTGGCCGCGCGGCTTCCCCGCCACCACCAGCCGACGGCGATCCCCACCACCAGCGCGAGCAGCAAGGTGGTCATTCCCGGAGCCAGCCCCTGCCCCGGAACCAGAGATAGATGCCGAGGGTCACCAGCAGCATCACGATCCACACCCCGACGTAGCCATAGGGCGAGGCCAGCTCCGGCATGTACACGAAGTTCATGCCGTAAATGCCGACGATGAACGTGAGCGGCAGGAAGAACACCGAGAAGACCGTCAGCACCCGCATGATGACGTTGGTACGGTTGGCGGAGAGTCCCAGGAAGATGTGCATCAGGTTGGTGGCGGTGTCGGTCAGCTCGTCGGCGTAGCTGAACATGCTCTCGACTGATTCGCGTGCGTCCTGGTAGAGCGACTGGCTGGGCGAATTGATGGGCGTCAGCTTGGCGACCGAAGCCTGGGTGTGCCAGAGCATGCGGCGCACGAGGGTACCTCGCCGCTTGAGCTGGTGCAGTTCCCGCAGCAGTTCCGCCCCGCGCAGGTCCTGGAAGATCTCGTCCTCGATGTCGTCCAGCCGGTGCTCGATCTGCTCCAGTGGCGCCTCATAGGTGTCCACCGCCGCGTTGACGATGCCCAGCAGGAGCCTCACCGGCCAGCTGTGGCGCCGCTCCGCCTTGGGTGGCGTCCGCTTTGCTCGCGCAACGGCGTCGTCGCGAAAGCGGGAGAGCCACGGTTGTTCCTTGCGGTGGATGGTGATGAGGCAGCGGTCGCTGGCAAAGATCGCGACCTTGCGGGTGAGCGCCTGCACGGTGGCACCATCGGCGGGCGCCTCCTCGTCGAAGGCGCGCACGATCACGAAGGTCACGTCGCCCACACGCTCGTACTTGGGCAGATGGTCGGGCTCGAGGCTGTCGGCCACCAGTGTTGGGAACAACCCGTACTCGGAGGCGGCTGCCTGCAGTTCTTCCGCCGATGGCTCGACCAGGTCGATCCACCGGAACGGAGGTTCGGCGATGTGGAGGAGCGTGGTGGTGCTCATGGACGCTGGAGCAGTCGGTGTGCTGCAGCAGCGGCGCCAAAGCCATTGTCGATGTTCACGACGGTAACCCCCGCGGCGCAGGAGTTGAGCATGCCGAGCAGGGCAGCGAGCCCCTGGAAGGACGCTCCATAACCTACGCTGGTGGGCACGGCGATGACGGGTGTCCGTACCAGCCCGGCCACCACACTGGGGAGCGCCCCCTCCATGCCGGCCACGACGATGACCGCGTCGGCCTGATGCAGCTTCGCGCTCTGGCCCAGCAGCCGGTGCAGACCGGCGACGCCCACGTCCACCATTCGTTCCACCCCGATGCCGAACGCCTCGAGGACGACCGCGGCTTCCTCGGCCACCGGCAGGTCACTGGTGCCGGCGCAGACCACGAGCACCGTGCCCCGCGGCGCTGGCCGGTCGGTGCCGGCAAGATGCGCCACCCGTGCCAGTGGGTGCCACTCCAGCGCGGGGAACTCCGCCGTCAGCGCCTCGGCCTGCCTCCCGGTGACGCGCGTGGCCAGGAAGCGGCCCGAGTGCTCGGCGAGGCGAGCGCAGATCTGTACCACCTGATCGACGGTCTTGCGATCGCACAGCACGACTTCGGGCTGGCCCTGGCGCAACTGCCGATGGTGGTCCAGCGTGGCGAAGTCGAGCGATTCGGAAGGAAAGTGCCGCAAGCGCTGCAGGGCCGCGTCCGGCGTGAGCGTGCCCGACGCTACCTCAGCCAGCAGGTGTTGCAGCGCATCGGGCGTCACGCGACCTGGGCGACCGGCTCGGGACGCCGCTCCAGGTATTCGCTGAAGATGTGTTCCGCCTCCGCCATGTGCTCGACCTGGAAAAGCCGCTGGCGCAGCTCGCTCGAGCCATGCAGGCCCTTGGTGTACCAGCCCAGATGCTTGCGGAACTCGATGACGGTCTTGCGCGAGTCTCCCTGCAGCCGCAATGCCAGGCGCGCATGCTCCAGCGCCACACGAAATCGTTCGTTGACATCGGGCGCGGCGGGACGGGAGGCGCCGTCGAGCACCGCGCGTGCGTCGCGAAAGAGCCACGGGTTGCCGAACACGCCCCGGCCCAGCATTGCCCCGGCGCATCCGGTGTGCTCGCGCATCCGGACAACATCCTCGGGCGTGTTGAGGTCGCCATTGCCGATCACGGGAATGTCCAGCGCCTCCACTACCCGGGCGATTTCGTCCCAGTTGGCGTGGCCGGTGAACATCTGGGTGCGGGTCCGGGCGTGCAGCGTGAACGCCCGAGCTCCGGCGTCCTGCATCCGGAGCGCGATGCCGACCGGGTCGCGCTGCTCCTCATTCCACCCGCTGCGAGTCTTCACCGTCACCGGAAGGTGCGTGGCGCCGATGACCGCCTTGATGATCCGCTCCACCAGGCCGAGATCCTGGAGGCACCCCGAGCCGCCATTGCGCCGCACCACCTTCTTTACCGGGCACCCGAAGTTGATGTCGATGAATTCAGGCTGGTAGTGCGCGGTGATGAGCGCAGCGGCCTCGGCCATCGCGTCGGGATCGGCACCGTAGATCTGAATGCCGATGGGCCGTTCGCACGGCTCGAAGTCCGCGCCCTCGAGCGTGGCGCGGATTTGCCGGCGGATGGCCTCGGACGACAGAAATTCGGACAACACTACGTCCGCCCCCAGGCTCCGGCAGATCTGCCGGAAGGGGGCCTCGGACACGCCTGCCATGGGTGCCAGCAGCAGGGGGAACGGGTGCGCGGACGGATAGGGCAACTGCATGCGACCAACATACTTGCGGGAGCCACCTCGAGCAATGCTGCCCCTTTGACAGCAGTTCCCGGGCGGTGCTAGGTTGGCGCATGCTGCCAGAACTGTTCGGACCCGATTCGGTGTCCCTCTCTCTCGCGGGCACTACCCGCGACGAGGTCCTTGGCGAGCTGGTGCAGCTGGTCCAACTGGACTCGCGTGGCCGGACCACATTGCAGAAGTTGCTGCGGCGGCGCGAGGCACTGGGCTCGACCGCGGTCGGACGCGGCGTCGCCATTCCGCATTCCCGGTCTCTGGTCGTGAACCGCCTGCATCTGGCATACGGCCATCACCCCGAGGGCATCGCCTACGACGCACTCGACGGCAAGCCGGTGCACCATTTTTTCCTGATCGTGGCACCGCCGATGGAAATCTCGAACCAGTACCTCCCGGTGCTGGGCCGGGTGGCGCAACTGGTGAAGGAGCCGGACGTCCCCGAACGGCTTGCCTCGCTCACCAGCCCCGAAGGGTTCTTCGACTTGCTGCGGGAAAAGGGAGCGTAACGGGCGAATCGTCGCCAGCTGGCCGCGTCACTCCCATTCGATCGTCGCCGGCGGCTTGGATGAGACGTCGTAGACAACGCGGTTCACGCCGTCCACCTCGTTGGCGATCCGATTGGAGATGTGGGCCAGCACATCCGGCGGGAACGGGTACCAGTCGGCGGTCATGCCGTCCCGGCTGGTCACGGCGCGCAGGGCGATGACCTGGTCATAGCTGCGTTCATCGCCCTGCACTCCCACCGACCGGATCGGCAGCAGCACCGCAAATGCCTGCCAGATGTCGTCGTAGAGCCCGGCGCTGCGGATTTCGTCGGTGTAGATCGCATCCGCCCTTCGCAGGGTGTCCAGCGCATCGGGCGTGACCTCACCCAGGATCCGGATAGCGAGGCCGGGCCCGGGAAACGGATGCCGCCCCACCATTTCCTCCGGCAGTCCCAGTTCGCGGCCCACCTGCCGCACCTCGTCCTTGAACAGTTCCCGCAGCGGCTCGATCAGCTTGAACGGCAATCGCTCGGGCAGCCCGCCCACATTGTGATGGCTCTTGATGGTGACCGACGGCCCACCGGTCGGCGAGAGCGATTCGATCACGTCGGGGTACAGCGTTCCCTGCACCAGGAAGCGAACGTCATTGCCTACCGCCCGCGCCTCGGCCTCGAATACATCAATGAACGTGTGGCCGATACGTTTCCGCTTGGCCTCGGGATCGGTGACGCCCGCGAGCGCGCTGAGGAACTCCCGGGTCGCGTCCACCACCCGCAGGTCGATGCCGAGATGCCGCCGAAAGGTCTGTTCCACCTGCTCTCGCTCGTGCAGTCGCAGGAGGCCATGGTCCACGAAAATGCAGGTGAGCCGGTCGCCCACTGCGCGATGCACCAGCGCCGCCGCGACTGACGAATCCACCCCGCCCGAGAGCCCACAGATCACCCGGACGTCGGGACCCACCGTCTCGCGGATCCGCTCGACCTCGCGGTCCACAAAGTGGCCCGGGGTCCAGTCGGGATGGGCGTGGCAGATGCCGAAGACGAAGTTGGAGAGGATATCGCCGCCCCGCACGGTGTGGGCGACCTCGGGATGGAACTGCACTCCGTAGAGCGCCCTCGATTCATGCTCGATGGCCGCGACCGGCGTGTTGGCGCTGCGGGCGACGATCCGATACCCCGGCGGCGCCACGTCCACGTGGTCGCCATGGCTCATCCACACCGGGGTTTCCTCGCCGGCCTCGAACCCTTCGAACAGCGCGCCGCCATCGACCGTCACCACCGCACGGCCGTATTCGCGCCGCGCTGCCCGGACCACGGTCCCGCCGCTCAATTGCGCCAGCAGCTGCATGCCGTAGCAGACGCCCAGCACCGGAACGCCCAGTTCCAGCAGCGCGGGGTCCGCAGTGGGAACGTTCTCGCCGTATACCGAGTTCGGGCCGCCGGACAGGATGATCCCCACCGGCGCCCACGCCCGGATCCAGTCGATTGATCGATTGGGGGGATGGATCTCGCAGTACACGTGGGCCTCGCGCACCCGGCGCGCGATCAGCTTGGTGTACTGGGAACCGAAGTCGATGATCAGAATGCCAGGATCGTGCACCGGGGCAAGCACTCTATTCCTCCCCGCGGATCAGGTCGTCGAAAGTCTCCCGCCTTCGGGCGATGGTATAGCTGCCCCCATCAACCATGACTTCCGCCGCTCGCGGACGGCTATTGTAGTTGGAACTCATCACGAACCCGTACGCCCCAGCCCCCAGCACGGCCAGATGCTCGCCGCCCTCCACCACCGGCAGCGGCCGGTCCAGCGCCAGGAAATCGCCGGTTTCGCATACCGGCCCCACTACATCCACCGTGTGCTGGGGGCGGCCGGATTCCTCGACCTCCACGATGTCGTGGTAGGCTTGATAGTGGCTGGGTCGCACCAGGTCGTTCATGCCGGCGTCCACGATCACGAATTCCTTGCCACCTGAATGCTTCCGCGCCAGCACCGTGGTCAGCAGCACCCCGGCCGGCCCTGCCAGGTAGCGTCCCGGCTCCATGACAACCGTCTTGCCGCTGGCCGCAAGCTGGGGCAGCACCACCCTCGCGAGGTCCGCGGGCGCCAGCGGTGTCTCGCTGCGGTAGCGGATGCCCAGTCCCCCACCGATGTCCAGCGCGGTCACGGAGTCGATACCCGCGCGCTCCAGCTCCGCAACCAGGTCCAGCAACCGGGCAACGCCCTTCTGATACGGCGCGGACTGCAGCAACTGGCTGCCCAGGTGCATCGCAATGGTGTCGAGCTCGAGCCATTCGTTCTGGGCCACTTCGCGCGCGAGTGGCAGCACCTGATCGAACGGCACGCCGAACTTGATGCCGCCCTGGCCGGTTGAGATGTACGGATGGGTGTCAGCGGTGATATCGGGATTGACCCTGATGCCAACCCGCACCGTGCGGCGATGGCGCGCCGCCGCGGCTGCCAGGGAATCCAGTTCGGTGGTGCTCTCAAGGTGGACATGTCCCACCCCGGCGGCGACAGCGTCGTCCAGCTCGGCATCGGTCTTCCCCACGCCACTGAACACGATGCGATCGGCCGGGAAGCCGGCCATGAGTGCGCGCCGCATCTCGCCGCCCGACACGATATCCGCTCCCGCACCCAGGTCGCGGAACACCCGCAGCACGGCCCGTGAGGAGTTGGCCTTGACGGCAAACGCGATCCGGTGGGGCACCGGCGCCAGGGCGGCATCGAGCTCGGCGTAACGGCGCCGGATGACCGCGGCGCTGTACACGTAGGTGGGCGTGCCCACCGTGGCAGCGATCTCCGCCAGCGGAATGCCGTCGAGCACCAGCGCACCGCCGTGGCGCACCAGCCCGGCGTCCTCCAGCAGCGCCGCCCGCTCCTCGGCGGTAGCCCCTACCGGGGCCGCCGGGCTCAGTACGCCTTGGCCCACACGGCCTCCGCGACGCTGGGTGCGTCACACCACATGCATCGGGCAGGAGGCTCGGGTGAGCGGAATTCGGGGTCAGGCAGCACGCGGATCGTGGCCTTGGTCTGCTCCTTGATTTCGGCCTCGCACGCCGCCGAGCCGCAGAAGCCACCAAACACGAAACCCCCAGCGCCCGCCATCCGGGCGATGAACTCGTCCTTGCTGATACCGCGCACGGTCGCCGCATCGCGGCGCTCGCGGGCCGCATCCAGCAGCGCCTGCTGCATGGTGTCAATTTCGGCCTGGATCCGCTTCGGCAGCCCCACCAGTGAGATGGGTTCCTTTTTCCCGCCCGTGCGGCGGGCCAGCATCACCGATCCGGCCGCAACATCGCGGGGCCCGATCTCCAGCCGCAGCGGGACACCCCGCGCCTCCCACTCGAAATACTTGGCGCCCGGCTTCAAGCCCTCGCGGGCGTCGAGGTGGGTGCGGATGCCCGCATGGCGCAGCTCGTTCATGACGTCCGTGCCGGCCTGATGCACCGCGGCGCGATCCTCATCGGTCTTCCAGATGGGGACGATGACCACCTGCCACTGCGCCAGCCTCGGCGGACAGACCAATCCACTGTCGTCGCTGTGGGTCATGATCAGGGCGCCGACGAGCCGAGTCGAGACGCCCCACGACGTGTTCCATACGTGGTCCAGCGTGCCTTCGGCGGTCTGGTAGGTCACGTCGAACGCGCGGGCGAAGTTCTGTCCCAGGTTATGGCTGGTGCCGGCCTGGAGCGCGCGGTTGTCCTGCATCAGCGCCTCGATGGCGTAGGTGCGGAGTGCACCGGCGAACTTCTCGCTGTCGGTCTTGCGCCCGGTCAGCACCGGCATCGCCATCCACTCCTCGGCGAACTTCCGGTAGAGTCCCAGGATCATCAGCGTCTCTTCCTCGGCCTCGGCTTCGCTGGCGTGCGCGGTATGACCTTCCTGCCAGAGAAACTCGGTGGTGCGCAGAAACAGCCGGGTGCGCATTTCCCAGCGCACCACGTTGGCCCACTGGTTGATGAGCAGCGGCAGGTCGCGATAACTCTGGATCCACTTCGCGTACATCGCGTAGATGATGGTCTCGGACGTAGGACGCACCACCAGCGGCTCCTCGAGTTCCTTGCCGCCGCCGTGGGTCACCACCGCGGTCTCGGGAGCGAACCCCTCGACGTGCTCGGCCTCGCGAGCGAGGAAGCTCTGGGGAATGAACAGCGGGAAGTACGCGTTCTGGTGCCCGGTGGCCTTGAACATGTCGTCCAGGGCGCGCTGCATCTGCTCCCAGATGGCGTAGCCATTGGGGCGAATCACCATGCAGCCGCGCACCGGACTGTAATCCGCCAGTTCCGCGCGCTGGATGACTTCGTTGTACCAGGCGCTGAAATCAGCTTCGCGCGTCACCATCGCCTTCGAATCAGCCATTCCCCTGCTCCGCCCTCGAGATCATCGGGCGGCGGCGATCGTCGCCGCCACCGCGTCGCGCTTCACCGACCGCTGGCCATCGCCCTGCAAGTCCTTGAGCACGACTTCTCCCTTCGCCCGGTCGTCCGGACCGATCACCGCGGCCCAGCGGGCGTCCCGCGCATCAGCCAGCTTGAGTTGCTTGCCCACGGCCTGTCCTGCCATCGCGAACTCGACGCTGAAGCCTGCATCGCGGAGCTCGTGCGCCAGGGCGAGTGCATCGGCTTCGTCCTCGGGCGTGATGCTGGCGACGAACACATCGAGCCGGCCTGCACCGGCCGGCAGCAGCCCTTGCTCGCTCAGCAGCTCGCCCAGGACGACGTCACCCATGCCGAACCCGGCGGCAGGAAGGCTCACGCCGCCCAGCGAGCCGAGCAGGTCGTCGTAGCGGCCGCCACCGCAGATGGCCCGGAGCGTGCGCCCCGCATCGAACAACTCGAACACGGTACCGGTGTAGTACGCCAGGCCGCGTACGATGCTCAGGTCCAGGTCAACGAACTCGGCAAGCCCCTGCGCCTCGAGCGCCGCGATGGTGCGCAGCAGTGGCGCACCGGCATCCTCGCCAGCGGGCACCGCCGCAAGCGCGCCCCGCACTGCGTCGATGCCCTTGAGCGCAGCCACCTCGAATACCCGGTCCGACGCCTGCGTCGACAGTCCTGCCGCGTCCAGGCGAGAGGCGAGTTCCGCCCTGGGCGTGCGCTCGGACTTGTCGATCACCTGGAATGCCGGCTGCAGCAATTCCTGCGGCACGCCTCCACCCGTCAGCAGTGCGGTGAGGACCCGGCGGTCCGACAGGCGCACGCGCACTGCGTCGGCGCCCAGCCCGAACGCCCGCATCACATCGATGGCCAGTGCGATGACTTCGGCATCGGCCAGCGGGCCGGCCTCGCCGATCAGGTCGCAATTGAACTGGAAGTGTTCCCGCAATCGACCGCGCTGCTGGCGCTCGTAGCGGAAAAGTTGCGGGATCGAGAACCACCGGATCGGCTTCTTCAGGCCGTTGGCCCGGGCCGAAACCATGCGCGCAAGGGTCGGCGTCATCTCCGGCCGCAGCGCCACCTGCCGGTCGCCCTTGTCGGTGAAGTTGTACAGCTGGCCGACGATCTCGTCGCCACTCTTGGCGGTATACAACTCGAGCGGCTCCAGCGGCGGGCCGTCGTACTCCTCAAATCCGTACCGGCGCGCCACCTCGCGCCACACCCCCTGGATGTGGGCCCGGCGGGCATACGACGCCGGATCGAAGTCGCGAAACCCCGGCAGCGGCTGGACTTGCATGGGCGGGAAAGTAACGGGCATGGGGCGCAGGACGTAGGGTTACGCCCCGATCCCCACCGCCTGCATCACGTCGCCGACCGTATGAAAGCTTCCCGTCACCAGTATTGTCCCGGCGCCTGCCGATGCCTCAGCGAGTGCCTGCGGGAAGTCGGGCACCAGCGTCCACTCGGCATGGGCCGGCGGACGGTCCGGGCGCTCCAGCCAGCGGGACAGCCACTCGAGATCCCAGCGGCGACCCTCGGCCGACGGGGCGATCGTCAGGATTCCGCGGTCCACCACCTGGTCCAGCGCCACCAGCATTGCGGGCCACTCCTTGTCGCCCAGGATGGAGACCAGCGCGTGTACTGGACCGGCCGGCGGGTCGGCCCGAAGTGCGGCGACCAGGGCCTCGACGCCGTCCGGATTGTGGGCCACGTCAAAGAGCCAGCGCCCGCGGCGATCAAGTCGGCCGGGAAGCCGGGCGTCCTCGAATGCCGCGGCGACGTTCTCCCGTGAAGGCCTCCACCGCAGGGGCAGCGCGTCGAGCACGGCTTCCGCCACCGCCGCATTGCGTCGCTGGTGGGGACCCGCCAGTCCCAGCGCCCCTTCCCAAACTCTCCCGGGCTCCACCAGTCTGGTCTCGACGGTGGCGCCAGGCTGCGGCTGGGTCACTGCCTCCCGCGCTGCTTCGGCCAGAAGCGCCGCGAGCGCCGGATCCGATTCTCCAATCACGAAGGGGACACCGGGCTTGGCGATTCCGGCCTTCTCGCGGGCGATCTGCTCCAGCGAGTCGCCGAGATACTTCATGTGGTCGAGTGCGATATGGGTGACCGCGCTGACCAGCGGCGTGACGACGTTGGTACTGTCGAGCCGTCCGCCCAGACCCACCTCGACCACGGCGATCTCGGCACCACGCGCGGCGAAGTCGGCCAACGCGATGGCCGTGGTCATTTCGAAGAAGGTAGCACTTGTTTCGTCGGCCAGCGGGCGGAGGTGCTCGGTCCAGGTAGCCACCGCGTCGCGGGTGATGGGCGCTCCGTTGACCCGGATACGCTCCCGAAACGACACCAGATGGGGCGAGGTATAGAGACCCACGCGGAAACCCTGCCGGGCGAGCGCATCGGCCACGAGAGTCGCCACGCTGCCCTTCCCGTTGGTGCCGCCGATATGGACCGTGGCGAAGACGTCGTGCGGATTGCCCAGTGCCGCCAGCAGGCGCCGGGTAGTGTCGAGGCCGAACTTGATGGTGGTGAGGCGGGGGTAGAGATACTCCAGAGCGCGCTGGTAGCGCTGGGCCACGCTGATGCCGGAAACCGTGGTCAGGTTACCTCGGCGTCGGGCTGGGCCCTGTGGCGCTGCATGTGCCGCAACAGGCGAGCGGTAGTCTCGCGCAGCGACGGCCTCGGCACGACCTCGTCGATCTGGCCGTGCTCCAGCAGGAATTCCGCGGTCTGGAATCCCTCGGGGAGGTCCTGCCCGATGGTCTGCTTGATGACCCGCTGGCCGGCGAAGCCGATCAGCGCGCCGGGTTCAGCCAGGATCACGTCACCCTGCATGGCGAACGATGCCGACACTCCACCGGTGGTGGGATCGGTGAGCACCGTGATGAACGGCACGCCCTCCCGATACATCCCGGCAATGGCGGCAGACGCCTTGGCCATCTGCATGAGCGACAGCGTGCCTTCCTGCATGCGGGCGCCACCTGAGGCGCAGACAATCACAAGCGGCAACTTCTTTTCGGCGGAGCGCCGAGCCAGCCGGGCAACCTTCTCGCCCACCACCGAGCCCATGGATCCGCCCATGAAAGCGAAGTTCATGACACCCAGGTGATACGGCAGACCCTCCAGCCGGCCGGTGCCCGCATACATCGCGTCAGAGTCGCCCGCCTTCTTCCAGGCTCGCTGCAGCCGCTCGGGATAATGCTCGAAATTGAGGGGATCGACCGACTTGAGGCCGGGCCAGAGTTCGCGCCAGCTGTCTGCATCGGTCAACAGCTCGACGTACTCCTCGGCGGAAAAGCGCTTGTGGCGGCCGCATTCAGGGCAGACGCTCAGCGCTTTCTCGAACTTCTCGCGCAGGTCGACATGCCCGCACTGCTCGCACTTCTCCCAGGCGTCAGCGGGGATCTCCAGCCGCTCGCGGTGCGAGGCACGAGGCTTACGCTCCTTCTTGAACCAGGCCATCCGGGGAATCTCGCAGGCTTCAGCCTGCTGCGCCAGAGCCTAAGCGTGACCTCGGTGCGGCTGATTCAGGGGATTCTGGGAAGCGGATTCGGGGGATTCTGAGACGCAGATTACGCCGATTTGCGAACTGCGATTGCGCTGAGGGCCCGTGCGGCAACAGAGCGAGTCGTCCGCGGCCGCGTCCGTTGGTTTTGTTTGTGGGAGAGAAATCTGACTCCCTCGGCTGCGGCAGGCGCCGGAGCCAAGCCGACCTGCGGCGCAAAACACAACAACAGCCCTGGTCGCTTCGGACGCCGGGGCCAGTAGTCCGAAGAGCCCTCGGTAAGATGGCAGTTCCCAAATCGGCGAAATCTGCGTCCCGGAATCCCGTTAATCCCTGCTGAATCGCGCGAGGCTAGATATCCATATAGCCCGCCAGGCGCGCGTCCCACGAGGCGCGGAGCGCGAGGCCAAGACAGATGGAGCAGATGATGAAGAACGATCCGCCGTAGGAGAAGAAGGGGAGCGGGATGCCGGTGATCGGCATGAGGTTCACGGTCATGCCCACGTTTTCGAACACGTGGGTGATCCACAGCCCCAGGATGCCGAACACCACCAGGCTGCTGAACGGGTCGGCCGCCCGTCGGGCGACCCGCACCAGAATCAGGAAAAGGGCAAGAAACAGGAGCAGCGCAATCAGCACGCCCACGAATCCAAGCTCTTCCCCCACCACGGAAAACACGAAGTCGGTGTGCTGCTCCGGCAGGAAGGCGAGCCGCTTCTGGGGACCGTCGGTGTACCCTGCCCCGAACCACCCGCCGGACCCGATGGCGGTCTTGGACTGGATGAGGTGATACCCGGCGCCGCGCGGATCCGCCTCCGGATTCAGGAACGAGATCAGCCGGTTCTGCTGATACGCAGCCAGCCGGTTCCACAGCACCAGCGCGCCGACGCCGGTGGCGAAGTTGAGCCCGATGACTGCCACCGACTCCCAGATGTACGGCCGCCAGATGACCATCAGCGCCACTACGAGCACGATCCACACCAGCCACGACCAGGTCGCGGCAGCAGCGATCAGGCTCACCGCCGGCGAGATCACCATGAACAACAGTCGCGGCCTCACCCCGGCCCAGAACAGCATCGCGAAGAAGATGCCGACGAACACCAGCGCGCTGCCGAGGTCGGGTTGCGCCATTACCAGCAGGAACGGCAGTCCGATGATCAACCCCGAGGGCCAGAGATCGCGCAGGGTCCTGGGTGGCTCCTTGAGCGACGACAGATGCCGGGCGAGCATGAGCACCGTGACCAGCTTGGCGAACTCCGCCGGCTGCCCGATGCGCATCCCGCCGATGGCCAGCCAGCTCTTGGTGCCAGCCGCGGTGCCGGCGCCGGTTCCGATGAACAGCACCGCCACGAGCAGCAGGATGCCCAGCACATACGCCGCGGGCGCCAGCCACTCGATGAAGCGAAAGGAGGTCTTGAACGCAACGAAGCCCGCCACCAGTCCCACCCCGATCCAGACGAACTGTCGAGTCCACACGCCTTCGGCGTTGGTGACGACGTCGGTCTGTCCGGCGCTGTAGAGGGTCACCATGCCGTACGCGATCAGGAGGAGCGCCACGCCGAGCAGCGCCCGGTCAAGGCGTCCCGGGGTCATCGCGGCGGCTCGGGCTGGATAAGACTGGAGTCGGGAGTCGCAGGCGGGATCGGCCGCGGGCCGGAGTCGGTGGTTTCGATGGCGCGCGGCGCGCTGTCACGCACGGCGGGTGTGAGTGGGAGATAGGGACGGACGCCCGACGTGTCGGGCCCCAGCACATAGCGTGAGAGCGCCTGGGCCACGTAGGGCCCGACCCATGACCCGTGCTCGGCTGCCTCCATGATGGAGCCAACCACCAGCACCGGCTGGTCGGCCGGCGCAAAGCCGATGAACCAGCCGTGGTCCTTGCCGTGGGCGTTCTGCGCGGTACCGGTCTTCCCGCCCATGGTCAGCGCGCGCTGGCGTGACGCTGCCGCGGTGCCCGCCTGGACCACCTCGATCAGCGACCGGCGGAGCCCCAGCAATTGCTCTTCGTTGAGGCCAAGACTGTGCTGGGTGGCGTCGCGCTGGGCCACGACGAACGGGGCGACCTCGATGCCGTTGCCCGCCATCGCCGCATAGAACTGCACCATGTTCATCAGCGTCTGGGTGTTCTCGCCCTGTCCGATGGAGAAATTGAGCGTGGTCGCGGGAGCACTCCAGTTGCGGGGTCCGTAACGATCGTCGAAATACTCGAGCGTGCCGGGATAGAACGAGGCCCACTCGCTAGGCAGGTCCACGCCGCTACGGCCGGAGAAGCCCATCGACACACCGTCCTCCAGCATGTTGGCGAGCCCGATCCGAAGCCCCAGCTGGTAGAAATAGACGTCGCAGCTCTGGGCCACCGCGCCAATCAGGTCGAGATTGCCGTGGCCTTCCTTTTTCCAGCAGCGGAAATAGCGGTTGCCCAGCTGGTAACCGCCCCTGCATGGCAGAGGCATCCGCGTCCGCATCCCGACCAGGCCGCGCTTGAGCCCCATCGCCGCGGTAGCCAGCTTGAAGGGCGATGCCGGCGGATAGCCGCCGTTGATCGCCCGATTGAGCAGCGGCTTGTTCTCGTCGTCATTGAGCGCGCGCCAGTCCCTGGACGAGATGCCGCCCACGAACAGGTTGGGATCGTACGATGGCGCCGAGTAGAGCGCGCGGATCTCGCCCTTGGGCGTCATGGCGATCATGGCGCCGCGTACCCCTGGCGGCCAGATGCTGTCGATGAACCGCTGCAGGTCGAGGTCGATCGTGGTCTGGAGGGGTGCGCCCTGCACCGGCGGCAATCGCCCCGTGGGAACATCGTCCCGCACCAGCCGCCCGCGCGCGTTCACCTCGACATACCGCACGCCGGTCTCCCCCCGCACCACGCTGTCATACGACCGCTCGAGCCCTGCTTTTCCGACGATCGATCCCGCGACGGCGCCGGGATAACGCTCCTCCTCCAGGTCGCGCTCATTCACCTCGCCCACATAGCCGACCAGGTGGGCCACGGCCCTTCCCTGGGGATAGAACCGCTTCGGCTCCGACTGGATGATCAGCCCCGGGAGCGCCGGGCGGTGTTCCTCCACCCGCGACATCGTGGCGAAGGACGCATCGCCCAGGACCAGCACCGGCTGGTAACGCGCGGCGGCCCAGCGCTCGGCGATGTCTTCGCGGTCGGCGCTGTCGATGGGCACGACTGCCGCAAAGCGCTCCAGCACGGCGCGCAGGCTGTCGCGCGAGGGCGCGAACAGCTTGATGGCGAATCCCGGCAGGTTCTCGGCGATGACCTCGCCCTTGCGGTCGAGGATCGGGCCCCGGGGCGGCTCCAGCGGGATCGGACGAAGGCGATTGGTTTCGGCGCGGAGCTGATAGCGGTCGTGCTGGAGGATCTGGGTCCGGAAGAACGCCCCGATGAGCACGATGAAGATGAACGACAGCAGAAACCGTGCGGCCGTGGCGCGTTGACGCAATTGATAGGAATCGAAGCCGTTCATGCTATGCCTCGAGCCGGACGCCCATCCACTCGCGCACGACAAAGACCACGACCACCCCGGCTATCGCGGTCGTCAGCCCCTGCAACAGCCCGCCGACGAGGGCTTCGTATTGCACTGCGCCTCGTCCCAGACCGCCGAACAGCGCCACGAGTACGTTGCGGACCCAGCAGGCCCCCAGGAACAGGCCCAGGTGCACCAGATAGTTCTCCCCGAAGAATACCACCCGCGACCACGCCGCCAGGTAACCCACCACCGCATGCGCCAGCATGCCCGCGCCGATGTTCACCGGGGTGAGCGCATCGGAGATCAGCCCCATCACCAGCCCGGCGATCGCCGCCACTCCAGGGCGGCTCACCATCGCGATCACCAGCAGCAGGATCAGCAGGAAATCAGGCGCGAACCGGGTGTCCCACAGCCTGGGTCGCACATAGAACTGCAGCAGGATGAGGAGCGCAGTCATGATGGCCAGGCTCAGCCGGCTGCCGCGAGGGAGCATCATGGCGCCGACCTCGCTGCCGAGTCGCGTGTTATCGCCGCCCGCGCGAGCGAGTCACGCATCCACGCCTTGACCGAGTCCCCGACCCGAACCCGCAGCAGGCTGTCGGCGCGGGCAGCTGCAGCGAGTGAGTCCTGCCGCACGGCCTCGAGTATCGAATCGCCGGGGAACGCCGCCTGCAGAATGCTGTCCACACCGGTGAGGATCATCACGTGCGCAGCCACGCCCGGGCGGGCGGCGGGCTCGAGGGCGTAGACCCGTTCCCATCCCTGCTGCTCGCGCGCTACTCCGCGCACTACGCCGACCGGAATGCCCTTGGGATAGACCCCACCGAGGCCGGACGAGAGCACCAGGGTGCCGGGTAGCAGTGTATCGCGGTAGCTGGCGGCCCGGAACTCCAGTCCCGCCTCGCTGCCGGTGTTCGACAGCGATGGCGCGACGACGCCCGCCACTCGGCCGTCCTCAGTGAACGCGCTCACCCTGAAATCGGGATGGGCCCATGTCATGACCGTCGATGACGACGGCCCCGCGCTCGCCACCGCGCCGATGAGGCCCTCGGGCGCCACCACCGGCTGGAACGATGCGACACCCCGCGACTGGCCGACGTTCACCAGCAACATTCGTCCATCACTGGCCTGGCTCTGGTGCAGCACCTCGGCCGCAACAAAGGCAGGCGGCAGCCTGCGCGATAGCGTCAGCAACTGACGCAACCGGCCATTCTCGGCCCGAAGTACCGGCAGCCCCTGCGCTGCCAGCGCCGCGCTGTCGCGCTCGGCGGTGACTTCGTGGAAGCGCGACCGGCTGGTGCGCCCAAGCTCGGCCTCGGTCTGGAGCCACACCAGCGGCGCCAGCACGGAGGATCGAAGCGCACCGGCGACCTGCTGGCCGGTGCTATCGGGAAGGAAGAGAAAGAGGAGGGATACGGCGACGCACCCGAGGAGCATCACCGTGTCGCGCCGGGAATCCGAACGATCCGACGCTCGCAGCATCACTCAGACCTGGAGAACGCTCTTGTACTTCTCGTAGTCGTCCAGGATATGGCCGGTGCCGCGGACGACACAGGTGAGCGGATCGTCGTCTACGTGGATCGGCAGCCCGGTCTCCTGCGCCAGCAGGATGTCGAGACCCCGGATCAGCGCGCCGCCGCCGGTCATCACGATGCCGCGGTCCACGATGTCGCTGGCGAGCTCCGGCGGGGTGATCTCGAGGGCCCGGCGCACCGCGTCCACGATCTGCTGCACCGGCTCCTGCACCGCCTCGCGAATTTCGGACGAGTGCACCCGAACCGTCTTGGGAATGCCGGACACGAGATCGCGGCCCTTCACTTCCATTTCGCGCTCGTCGCCGGTGGGGGCGGCAGACCCGATCTTGATCTTGATCTGCTCGGCGGTCGATTCACCAACCAGCAGGTTGTAGTTCTTCCGCATGAACTGCACGATGGCCTGGTCCAGCTCATCGCCGCCTACCCGGATCGAAGTGTCCGAGACGATACCGCTCAGCGCGATGACCGCGATCTCGGTGGTGCCACCGCCGATGTCTATGACCATGTTACCGGTGGGTGTTTCGACCGGGAGTCGCACCCCGATTGCAGCCGCCATCGGCTCCGCCACCATCAGCACCTGTTTGGCGCCCGCGGTCTCGGCCGAGTCGCGCACCGCGCGGCGCTCGACCTCAGTGATGCCCGACGGCACGCAGACGATGACCTTCGGCTTCACCCGGAAGACGTGC
>JAICQR010000195.1 GCA_025937755.1 Gemmatimonadales bacterium
ACTCGTCTGGTCTTTGATCGCCAGGAAGACTCCAGCTGCACCGAAGAGGTCGTCATCCCCGGCTTCCGGGTGCGCCAGTACCTGCCGGCCCACCAGCAGACCGTGGTCGAACTCCCGCCCGCGCAGCCGGGCGAACAACCCTTCATGTGCGGCATGAGCATGGTGCACGGCCGCCTGATCGTCGAATGACCATGACTGAACATGCCACGCTCGATGTCACGGGCATGCACTGCGCCGCCTGCCAGGGCCGGGTGCAGCGCGCGCTTGAGACCACGCCCGGAGTAGCCTCCGCCAGCGTCAACCTGATGACCGGCAACGCCACCATCGACTACGACCCCGACGCCACAACGCTCGAAGCCCTGGCCGACGTCGTTCGCTCCACCGGCTACGAAGCGTCCATCCCCGAGCCAGACAGGACCGACCACGACGAGCAGGCCGCGCGGGATGCCGCCGCCGAGGCCGAGTTCCGGGACCTGAAAACCAAGGCGATCGTGAGCCTCGTGGCCGGCGCCGTCGCCATGCTGGTGTCCATGCCGCTCATGGCCGGCGGGTCCCATGGCAGCACTACCGACCCGTTCATGTCGTGGGTCATGCGCTGGCTGAGCCCGCCGCTCGAGGCGGCGTTCCCGTTCCTTTATGCCGCGCCCGAGTCCCTGCTGCTGGGCATCCTGCTGGTGCTGACAGTCTTCGTGATGGCCTGGGCCGGCCGCCACTTCTACACCCGCGCGTGGTCCGCCTTTCGCCACCACTCGGCGGAGATGAACACGCTGATAGCTGTGGGCACCGGCGCCGCCTTCCTCTATTCCGTGGTGGCCACCTTCGCGCCGTCGCTCTTCACCAGCAGGGGCGTCCCCGCGGATGTGTACTACGAGGCGGTGATCATCATCATCGCGCTCATCCTGGTGGGCAACGCCCTCGAATCCCGCGCCAAGCGCAACACCGCCTCCGCGCTCCGCGGCCTCATCTCGCTCCAGCCCGCCACCGCGCGGGTGCTGCGGAACGGCACCGAGGTGGACGTGCCGGTGGCAGAGGTCCACAGCGGAGATACCGTGGTGGTGCGGCCGGGAGAGCGGATCCCTGTCGATGGCACCATCATCCAGGGCAGCAGCGCCGTGGACGAGAGCATGCTCACCGGCGAGTCGCTCCCTGTCACTCGGCAGGAAGGCGACCACGTCATCGGCGCCACCATCAATGGCACGGGCTCCTTCCAGCTCCGCGCTACCACACTGGGTCAGGCCAGCACCCTCGCCCGGATCGTCCGCCTGATGCGCGAAGCCCAGGGCACCCGCGCCCCGATCCAGAGGCTGGCCGACCGGATCAGCGCCATCTTCGTCCCGGTGGTCATATCCATCGCCATCGCGACCTTCGCCGTCTGGCATGTGGCCGCCGATGCCGCGCCGGTGGTCCGCGGCTTTGCCGCGGCGGTAGCCGTGCTGATCATCGCCTGCCCCTGCGCCATGGGGCTCGCCGTGCCCACGGCCGTGATGGTGTCGACCGGGCGCGGGGCCGAGCTGGGCGTGCTGATCAAGGGTGGCGAGGCGCTGGAGCGGGCCGGCAAGGTGGATACCGTTGTGCTCGACAAGACCGGAACCGTCACCGTCGGTTCGCCCGCGGTCACCGATATCGTACCGGCTCGCGGCTGGAACGAGGACGAGCTGCTTCGCGTGCTGGCCTCGCTCGAGCGCGGATCCGAGCATCCGCTCGCCTCGGCCATAATCGAAGAGGCGCGGTCGCGCGGACTCGAGCTTTCCGAAGCGAAGGACTTCGATGCGGTCACCGGCAAGGGAGTGACTGGCGTAGTGGATGGCCACAAGGTTGCCGCCGGCAACGACAAGCTGGTGACTCCCCTGGACACGATCACCGTGCCCGACGCCCGTACCATCATCCATGTCGCGGTGGATGGCCAGCCCGCCGGTGCGGTGGCGGTGGCCGACCCCATCCGCGATACCTCTCCGCAAGCAGTGCGCCGGCTGCGGGAGCTGGGCCTGGACGTCGTGATGCTCACCGGCGACAACGAGCGGACTGCCCGTGCCATCGCCGCCGAGGCTGGTATCGAGCGGGTGGTGGCGGGGGTGCTGCCCGAGGGCAAGGTGGAGGAGGTCAAGCGGCTGCAGGCCGAGGGCCGCACCGTGGCAATGGTGGGCGACGGCATCAACGACGCGCCGGCGCTGGCCCAGGCCGACATCGGAATCGCCATGGGCACCGGCGCCGACATCGCCATGGACGCGGGAGACGTCACGCTGATGCGGGGAGGGCTCGATGCCGCGGTCGATGCCATCCTGCTGTCGCGCCGGACCATGCGCACCATGAAGCAGAACCTGTTCTGGGCCTTCATCTACAACGTGGTGGGGATCCCCATTGCCGCCGGCGTGCTCTATCCCGCCTTCGGCATCCTGCTGAGCCCGATCCTCGCCAGCGCGGCGATGGCGTTCAGCTCGGTGAGCGTGGTGGGCAATAGTCTGAGGTTGCGATGACGAAACGGGAAGCTTCGAGCTCCGAGCTGCGAGCTGCGAGGGAACACCTCGAAGCTCGAAGCTCGAAGCTCGTCACTCGCCTCCGCCGCATCGAGGGCCAGGTCCGCGGCCTTCAGTCAATGGTGGAGGAAGACCGCTACTGCGCCGACATCCTGGTGCAGATAGCCTCGGTGCACGAGGCGCTCAGGGCGGTGAGCCGCGAGATCATGCGGCACCACCTGAAGCACTGCGCCTCGGATGCCATCCGGTCAAAGGATGCCGGACGGTCCGAGGCGATGTATGACGAGCT
>JAICQR010000213.1 GCA_025937755.1 Gemmatimonadales bacterium
CGAGACCTTCGTCCAACGCGCACGGCGCGGAGCGGACGGGGTCTCGCTCTTTCGTTTTAGGCCCCGCTAGCTGCGCCAATCAGCTAGCCAGACAACATCAGAGGAGCGTATGAACAACGTCAAAACGTTCGTCCTGATGGCCGGCCTCATGGGCCTGTTCCTGCTTGCAGGACAGCTCCTCGGAGGCGCCAACGGCCTGATGCTCGCGCTTGTCATCGGCGGCGCGTTCAACTTCATCATGTACTTCTTCTCGGACAAACTCGTCCTGAAGATGTACAAGGCCCATATCGTCACGCCCGAGCAGGTGCCCGAGCTGTACAATACCGTGGACCGCCTGCGGCAGCGGGCCGGGCTGCCCATGCCGGTGGTGGCCATTGCGCCGCACCAGCAGCCCAACGCCTTCGCCACCGGGCGGAGTCCCGAGAAGGCCGTGGTGTGCGTCACCGAGGGCATCCTGAGGCAGATGCCGATGCCCGAGCTCGAGGCCGTCATCGCCCATGAGCTGGCCCACATCAAGAACCGCGACATGCTCATCTCCACTGTCGCGGCCGGCATCGCCGGCGCCATCTCCAACCTGCCCTACCTGCTGATGTTCGGCATGGGCGGTGGCGACGACGACGGCCATCCCATTGCCCAGCTGGCGTTCATGCTGCTCGCGCCGATCGGCGCCATGCTGATCCAGTTTGCCGTCTCGCGCCAGCGCGAGTTCGAGGCCGACCGGGTCGGCGCCGAGATCCTCGGCAATCCCCTGCCGCTGGCGAGTGCCCTGACTCGGCTCGACGCCATGGCGAAGCAGATCCCCATGCAGGTGGCACCGGCTGCGGCGCCGCTGGCCCAGGTCAATCCGCTGGCCGCGTATGGTGGTGGCGTGATGAAGCTGTTCAGCACCCACCCGCCCACGGAGGAGCGCGTCGCCCGGCTCCAGGAAATGGCGCGGGGTCGATAAATGTTCGGAGGCCACCCGCTTTCGGTCTGGATCGGCTTTACTGCCCTGGTCGGGGTCCTGCTCTTCCTCGACCTGGCAGTGCTTAACCGGCGCTCCCATGTCCTGGGCATGAAGGAAGCGTTGCGCTGGGCCGGAAGCCTGGTGGCCTGCGCCCTGCTGTTCGGGGCGTTCATCATATGGCGGGAAGGACGCACCGCGGGGCTCGAGTATTACACCGGCTACCTCATCGAGCTCAGCCTCAGCGTCGACAACCTGTTCGTCTTCATCCTCGTCTTCCAGTACTTCCGGGTTCCGCCCGCGCTCCAGCCGCGGGTGCTCAAGTGGGGCATCCTCGGCGCCATCATCATGCGGCTCATCATGATCATGGCCGGTGCGCTGCTGCTTCAGCGGTTCGAGTGGATCATCTACGTCTTTGGCGCCATTCTCATCGTCACTGGCTTCAGGATGTTCCGGAGCAACGACGACGACCTCGTGGATCTCGAGCACAACCGGGTCGTACGCATCGCCCGCAAGCTCTTCCGCTTCAGCCCGGGCTATGACGGGCAGCACTTCTTTTCCCACACCGTCACCGGCGCCCGGGTCGCGACGCCATTGCTGCTGGTGCTGATCGTGGTCGAGTGGACCGACCTGGTGTTCGCCATCGACTCCATCCCGGCGATCTTTGCCATCACCCGCGACCCCTTCCTGGTCTACAGCTCCAACATCTTCGCCATTCTCGGCCTCCGTGCGATGTTCTTTGTCCTCGCCGGCATGATGGACAAGTTCGAATACCTGAAGCCCGGTGTCGCCGCGATCCTGGTCTTCGTCGGCATCAAGATGGTGCTGAGCAACTGGGTCCATCCGCCCATCACTTTGTCGCTGGGCGTGATCGTCGGCATACTCACCTTGGCGGTGACGATGTCGCTGGTGAAATCCAGGCGGGAGGCGGTGAAGGCGGTCGCGACGGAGGGAGTGGAAGGTCCGACGTTCAAGTAGGCGGTCAAGGCGGTCAAGGCGGTAACGTAACCGCGAGCGCCGATGTCTCCTGGAGGCGGCGTGCGGGCAAGCGGAGCGCAGACCCGCCGAGCCGCCGGAAGGAGACTCGGCGCGAGTGTCTACAGCCAGAACACTTATGGATCCACTAGAACTCACCCGCAGACTCGTCCAGGCCGAATCGCCCACCGGAGCCGAAGCGCCGGCGGTGGATCTCATGCACCAGGA
>JAICQR010000119.1 GCA_025937755.1 Gemmatimonadales bacterium
GCGGCGGTGCTGCTGGACCTGTCCCGGCTTCGGCTGCTGGGTGCGGAACTGGGTCTCCAGAACGTCAATGTTCGGGGAAATGAGGCCCGCCTCACCTACCGCCAAGGCAGCACCCCCCGGATGGCCCGGCTGTCCAGCGCCCTGGATGACGTCCAGCTCGCGGCCGAAGTCCGTCGAACCATGCCGCTTTCGCTCCGGCTGGAGCGGCTCGGGGGTGAAGAACTGGTTCCAGCGTTGGTCCGCGCACTGCGCGCGGCCCTCTGATCATTCATTTCGGGAGTAGTCATGCGGCGATTGCTGGTCGTGCTGAGCCTGGTGGTCCTGGCCGGGTGCTCGGATTTCAAGTCCATGTTCCAGGCCCATGCCGACGTCGCGGCCACGGCAGGCGAGCTCCAGCTCACCCCTGAACGGCTGTCCCAGATCCTCACCGGCCCCAAGGGTGTACGGCTCAACTCCGATGCCGCCGAGTATGTGACCGGGCTGTGGATGGACTACGCCCTGTTCGCCCATGCAGTTGCCGAAGGCAAGCTTCCCGCCGACTCGGCCACCGTGGCGCAGGCGCTCTGGCCCGCGCTCGCCGAGATCAAGGATGCCCGCTGGAAGGACACCCTGCTCGCCCGGGCGGCCAACCTGAGCGAGAACCAGGTCGACAGCCTGTTCAATGGCGATTCGTACCGCATGCTGCAGCACATTCTGTTCACGGTGTCCCAGACGGCAACGCCGGAAGAACGTTCTGCCGTGCGCAGCGATGCGGAGAACGCGCTGCAGCGGCTCCAGAACGGCGCCAGTTTCGAAGCGCTCGCCCGCCAGCTCTCCCAGGATCCCCAGAGCGCGCAGGACAGCGGCTATCTGCCGCCCGCCCCTCGTGGCGCCTACACCACCGCGTTCGACAGCGCGGGCTGGTCGCTTGCGCCGGGCATGATGAGCGGGATCGTCGAGACACCGTACGGCTATCACATCGTGCGCCGTCCATCGGTCGCGACGTCGGGCGACCGCCTCAAGGCCGCAGCCCGGGTCATCATGGCGAGCCGGCTTGACTCGCTCTACATCGACAGCCTGTCCGCCAGCCGCAAGCTCGAGATCCGCAAGAACGCACCCAGGGACATGCGCGAGGCGCTGGAGGATATGGAAGCTCATCGGACCGATGACTCCCGCCTGGCCACCTTCAGCGGCGGCGGACTCACGGTGGGCGACTTCCTCCGCTGGGTCAATCAGCTGCCGCCGGCCTACCAGATGCAGATCGCGACCCTGCCGGATTCGCAGCTCACCCAGTACGCCCGCATCGTGGCCCAGAACGAACTGGTGCTGCAGCAGGCCGACAGCGCCGGCATCGGCCCCACCGACGACGAGTGGGCCAGCATTCGCCAACAGTACCAGGGACAGGTCGATTCCCTGAAGAACGAGATGGCCCTGGGCTCCGACGTCACCGACTCCACCATCTCACTCGATCAGCGCCTGCAGGTGGCCGACCTCAAGCTCAAGCAGTACTTCGACCGCGTGGTGGCCGGGGACGTCCGGGCTCGTCGGGTGCCCGCGTCACTGGGCGATGTCCTGCGCCAGCGCATCGATCATGAGGTCTATCCCGCCGGCATCGCGCGCGGCCTCCAGATCGCACAGACCCTCCAGGCTCAGGACACCAGCACGGTTCCAGCCCCGGGCCAGATGACACCGGCTCCAGGGCAGGCGCCGGGCCAGGCACCCGGCCAGATGCCGGCGCCGACCGATTCAGCGCCGGCGGCGGTCGGGCAGTAGCATGCGCATCAGCTGCATTCCTGCGTTCCTGGCGGCGGTGACGGGGTTGATGCTCGTCACCGCTCCTGCGCGCGCGCAGGATTCCCTCGACTACATTCTGGCCGACGACACGACCTACGTGGTCGATCGCGTGGTGGCGGTGGTGGGGAACGAGGCGATCCTCGCCTCCGAGATCGACGAGGAGTTTTTCCTCGCACTGCAGGGCAGCAAGGAGTTTGCCGCGAGCATCCGCACGGCCGCCGACACCGCCCGGGTGCGCGACGTCATCCTCGAGCGCCTGGTCAACGAGGAACTGGTCGTGCAGGCGGCGTCGCGTGACACCACCATCATCGTCACCGCCGAGGAAGTGAACCAGACGGCCGACGAACAGCTCCGCTCCGCTCGCGCCCGGTTCCCCAGCGAATCCGAATTCAATACCGAGCTGCTTCGCTCCGGCTTCCAGAGTTCTGCCGAATTCCGGCGGTTCCTCGGTGAGCAGGCGCGCCGCCAGTTCATGCGCGATCGCTACATCGAGGCACTCAAGAATCGCGAAGTCATCAAGACGGTCAATCCGACCGAAGCCGAGATGCGCGATTTCTTCGAGGCCCAGAAGGGGCAGATCGGCCGGCGGCCCGCATCGATTTCGTTCAAGCAGATCGTGGTGACCCCGCAGCCGTCGCCCGCCGCGAAGCAGGTGGCCTTCGCCAGGGCCGATTCCATCGCCCGGGCCCTCCGCGCCGGCGGCGACTTCGCGGCTGCGGCTCGCCGCTTCTCGCAGGACTCCGGGTCGGCGGTGCAGGGCGGTGACCTCGGCTGGCAACGCCGTGGCACGTTCGTGCGAAGCTTCGACAACGTGGTCTTCGATCCCGGTTTCAAGCCGGGGATGATCTCGAATCCGGTCGAGACCGTGTATGGCTACCATGTCATCCAGGTGCAGCGGGTGCAGCCGACCGAGGTCAATGCCCGCCACATCCTGATCGTGCCCGAGACCACGCCCGAGAACGTGGACAGCGCCCGTGCCCTCGCGGCCCGCGTCGCCGACCGGCTGCGCGCCGGCGCCCCGTTCGACTCGCTGCAGAACGCCGTGCACGACGAGGCCGAGGAGAAGGAAGCCCGCGACGCGCCGCTCACGGCGCTGCCGCCGGTCTATGCCCAGGTGGTCACCGACGCGGATTCGGGCGCGGTGGTTGGTCCGTTCGAACTCCCAGGTCCCGGCGGCAAGGTCAAGTTCGCCGTGCTCGTCGTCGGCAGTCGCCGGGAAGAGGGCGAGGTCGCCTTCGCCGATGTTCGCGAGCAGATCCGTGCGGCCCTGTCCGGCCAGTTGGGCGAGCAGCAGTACCTGGCACGCCTTCGCGACGCCAACTACGTAGATATCCGCACCGAATCCCCATGACCCGCGTGGCCGTGAGCCTCGGCGATCCGCGCGGGATCGGCCCCGAGATCACCGCCCAGGCGCTCGCCGCACCGCTCGACGCGGACATCACCCTCGTCGGTCCCGACGACATCATCTCCTCCCTCCCCGCCGGGGAGCACATCGGTGTCGGTACGTGGGGCCTCGGCAGCGGCGAGCGCTCCGATCACCAGCGCGCGGTGCGGGCCGGACGCCTCGCCGGACACGCCGTCGAGGCCGCTGCCAGGCTCGCGCTCGAGGGCCGGGTGGACGCCATCGTCACTGCACCCGTCAACAAGGCGGCGCTCTCCCTCGCCGGTTTTCGATTTCCAGGACATACCGAATGGCTGGCGCATCTCGCGGGCGACGTGCCGGTGGCCATGATGCTCGCCTCCGAGCGTCTGCGCGTTGTGCTGGTGACGACCCACGTGGCACTGCGCGACGTGCCGGCGCTGCTTTCCACTGAGCGCGTCATCCGCACCGGTCGCATCACCGAGACGGCACTGCGGGACTGGTTCGGGGTCGAGGCGCCGAGACTCGCGGTCTGTGCCGTGAATCCCCACGCGGGTGAGGGCGGACTCTTCGGGGATGAGGACCAGCGGATCCTGGCGCCGGCAGCGGCTGAACTGGGTGCCGCGGGCCCGCTGCCGGCCGATACCGTGTTCGTGCGGGCGATGAAGGGAGAATTCGACGCGGTGCTCGCGCCCTATCACGACGTGGGCATGACCGCGATCAAGGTCGCCAGCTTCGGGGAAGCAGTGAACGTCACGCTGGGGTTGCCGTTCCCGCGCACCTCACCTGACCATGGCACTGCCTTTGACATCGCGGGCAAGGGCGTCGCCAACTCCTCCAGCATGCGCCACGCGCTGGAGCTCGCAGTCCGACTCGGCCGTAGCGCCTGAATGCAGTTCCTTCGTGTCCTTCGTGTCTTCGTGGTGAATTCAAGGAGCGGGTGTAGCGCCAGCGTCTGCCACGACCCGCAGACTCTTGACGCGTCTCCCGTCCATTTCGACGACTTCCAGTGTCCGCCCCTGAACCACCACTCGGTCACCTCGCCTCGGCAGCCGCCCCAGCTCGCCAAACACGAACCCGCCCAGCGTGTTGTAGTCCGTTTCGTCCAGCGTCGCGTCGAACCGCTCGTTGAAGTCCGCGACCGTCATCGACCCGTCCAGCACCGGCGCGCCCTCCACCGAGCGGAGCGCCTCCGACTCGTCGTACTCGTCGAAGATGTCGCCCACGATTTCTTCCAGCAGGTCTTCCATCGTCACCAGCCCGGCCGTGCCGCCGTACTCGTCCAGCACCAGCGCAAGGTGGGTCTTCAGCCGCTTCATGTCGGTCAGCACATCCTCCACCTCGCGCGTGGCCGGGACGAACAGCGGCTCGCGCATCACCGTCTTCAGCGTGGACTCCGGCCGCTGCCGGAGCGCCGCCAGGATGTCCTTGGCGTGCACCACACCCACGATCTCGTCGAGTGATTCGGTGTACACCGGATAGCGCGACCGCCGCAGCCGGGCCACTTCGTCCGCCGCCTCGTCCAGGGACAGCGTCACCTCCAGCGCTTCCATCCGCGTGCGCGGCGTCATCACTTCCTGCGCCGTCTTCTCGCTGAACTCGAACACCCCTTCCAGCATCCGTGCGTCCTGGGTCAGCAGGCTTCCGCCCTCGGTGCTCTGTTCCACCAGCATCCGGATTTCCTCGGGCGAGTGCAAGCGCTCGTGCTCGCCCGGCGGGTCGATACCCAGCAGTCGCAGCAGCCGGTTGGCCGTGCCATTCAGGAGCCAGATCGGGCCCGCCATCACCCAGCTGAACCCCATCAGTGGCGCCACCACCCAGCCACTCACCTGCTCGGGAAACAGCAGCGCCAGCGCCTTCGGTACCAGCTCGCCCAGGATGATGTGGAGGACCGTGATGATCGCGAAGGCGACGATGCTCGCGATCGTATGGATGGCGATGACCTGCGCCGATGCCGGCAGGAAGGCGAACAGGTCCTCGATCAGGTGGGCCAGTGCCGGCTCACCGATCCAGCCCAGCCCCAGCGACGCCAGGGTGATGCCGAGTTGGGTGGCGGAGATGTAGCGATCCAGCGATTGTACGGCTCGACGGGCCAGCCCGGCCTTGCGGTCGCCGGCGCGAGCCATTTCTTCGAGGCGGGTCCGCCGAGCGCCCACCAGCGCGAATTCCGCGGCCACGAAGAACGCATTGGTGAGCACCAGCACCACAACCAGGACGAGCCCCAGCCCGATGCCGAACGGTCCATCAGATGTCTCCATGACGCCCAATTTACCCCATCAGGGCCACGCAGGCGTTCATCGGAGCCACGCTTCCCCCACTCGGCGGCTGGTCGCCGTGCTGGGTCTCACCGCCACCTTCATGGTGGTGGAGGCCGTCGGTGGCTGGATTTCCGGGTCGCTGGCGCTCCTGGCGGATGCCGGCCACATGCTCGCCGACGCGGGCGCGCTCTCCCTTGCCCTCCTCACCGCCTGGATCGGCCGCCGGCCGGCCGACGACCGCAACACCTATGGCTACCGCCGCTGGGAGATCCTCGGCGCCCTCATCAATGGCGCCGCCCTTTTCGCCATTGCGGGCTGGGTCCTGGTCGAGGCCTTCCAGCGCTTCGGCAACCCTCCCGAGGTGCGCTCCGGGCTGATGCTGGCC
>JAICQR010000130.1 GCA_025937755.1 Gemmatimonadales bacterium
AAGGTCAACCAGCAGCGACACGTGGTGCAGGAGATCGTCGAGTTCGGCGCACCCCACAACGTCGGGCTCGAGTGCGGCTCCAAGCCCGAACTGATGGCGGTGCTGGGACTCCACGAGAGCACCGCGCACGTGGTGGTGTGCAATGGCTACAAGGACGAGGAATTCATGCGCCTCGCCCTGATGGGCCAGCGGCTGGGCCACACCGTGTTCATCGTGATCGAGCAGCTGCACGAGCTGGACCTGCTGCTGCAGGTGGCCGAGGAGATGGGCATCAGCCCCAACATCGGTGTCCGCATCAAGCTCACCACCGAGGGTTCCGGGCGCTGGGCCAAGAGCGGCGGGGAGAAGTCGAAGTTCGGGCTCAGTGCGGTGGAGCTGATGCGGCTGCTGGACAAGCTGGTGGCCGCGGGCCGGCAGGACTGCCTCAAGCTGGTCCATTTCCATCTTGGAAGCCAGATCACCGACATCCGCTACGTGAAGGCCGGGCTCGAGGAGATCGGCCGGTTCTACAAGGAACTCCGCGACATGGGTTTCGGAGTGACCCACGTGGATGTAGGCGGCGGCCTGGGCGTGGATTACGATGGCTCCCGCACCACCCGCACCGCCAGCGTCAACTACACCATGCGTGAGTACGCCAACGACGTGGTGTACACCATCGGTGGCGTGTGCCGGGAGCACGACTTGCCGATGCCCCACCTGATTTCTGAATCGGGCCGGGCGCTCACGGCGCATCATTCGCTGCTGCTGGTCAACGTGATTGACGTGGAGAGCCAGATCGAGCCGGTACCGCCGGAACTGTCCGCCGACGCGCACCCGCTGCTGCGCGAGATGGCCGAGAATCTCGAGTCACTTTCGGCAGAGCGGATGGACGAAGTCTTTCACGACGCGCTGTTCGCCAAGGAGCGGACCCACGAATACTTTGCCAGCGGCGTCTTCACCCTGCGCGAGAAGGCCGATGCGGAGCTGCTCTATTTCTGCACCCTGACCGCCATCCATCGACTGATCCAGGCCGAGCGGCTGGAGTACCCCGAGATCACGGCCCACCTCGATGCCACGCTGGTGGACCGGTACTTCTGCAACTTCTCGGTGTTCCAGTCACTACCCGACAACTGGGCCATCGACCAGCTCTTTCCCATCATGCCGATCCACCGGCTGGACGAGCGGCCTGACCGGCGGGGCACCCTCCAGGACATCACCTGCGACTCCGACGGCGTCATCGACCGCTTCACTGGCGGCCGCAAGGGCAAGCCGTCGCTGGAGCTGCACGCGGTGGAGGAAGGCGAGCAGTACGTGCTGGGCATCTTCCTGACCGGCGCCTACCAGGAGATCCTCGGAGACCTGCACAACCTCTTCGGCGACACCAACGCGGTCCATGTCACGCTCACTGAGCAGGGCGGGTACGAGATCACCGACCTGGTCCACGGCGACACCGTGACCGAGGTGCTCAACTACGTCCAGTTCCAGGCCAGCGACCTGCTGACGACCTTCAGGCGCAAGGTCAGCGCGGCCACCGACCTGAGCCGGCAGGAGTCGAACAGCTTCATTGCGGATTACGTGGCGGGACTCGAAGGCTACACCTATCTGGAAGGACAGTGAGAAGTGAGAGTGAGAAGTGAGCCACACTCCTTCTCACTTCTCACTTCTCACTTCTCACTTGTTATCTCGATTCGATCGGCACGAAGGCTCGCTGATCGGCTCCGGTATAGATCTGCCGTGGCCGGGCGATCTTCTGCTCCTTGTCCTGCAGCATCTCTTCCCACTGCGCCAGCCACCCGGGCATCCGTCCCAGCGCGAACAGCACCGTGAAGTACTCGGTTGGATAGCCCATCGCCTGGTAGATCAGGCCGGAGTAGAAGTCCACGTTGGGGTAGAGCTTCCGCTTGATGAAATATTCGTCCTCCAGCGCGATCCGCTCCAGCTCGACTGCAATTTCCAGCTTGGGATTCAACCCCGTCTGCTCGAATACCTCGTCGGCCACCCGCTTAATCAGCTTGGCGCGCGGGTCGTAGGACTTGTACACCCGGTGGCCGAAGCCCATCAGTCGTCCCTCGCCTGACTTTACCTTCGCGATGAAGGCGGGGATGTTTTTCTTGTCGCCGATCTCGTCCAGCATCCGCAGCACCGCCTCGTTGGCGCCGCCATGGAGCGGGCCATAGAGTGCGGCGATGCCCGCCGAGATCGCACTGAACGGGTCCACTCCGGAGGAACCGACCGCCCGCACCGCGCTGGTGGAGCAGTTCTGCTCGTGGTCGGCATGGAGGATCAGCAGGATCTCGAGCGCCCGCTGCAGCACCGGGTTGGGCCGGTGCTGGCCACCGATGCTGAACGTCATGTTGACGTAGTTGCCGATGTAGTCGAGATCGTTCCGCGGGAATTCGTAGGGCAGTCCGCGCGAATGCCGGAACACGAAGGCCGCCAGGGTCGGCAGCTTGGCCATGAGCCGGACCCGCTGGATGTAGCGATTCTCGGGGTTCTGCAGGTCCTTGGCGTCGGGGTAGAACGTGCTCAGCGCCCCCACCACGCCCAGCAGCATCCCCATCGGATGGGCATCGTACCGGAAACCGCCGAGGAACTTGATCAGGTTGGTATGGACGTAGGTGTGGTACCGGATGTCCCCGGTCCACTTGTCGAGCTGTTCGCCGTTGGGCAACTCGCCTTCGGCCAGCAGGTACGCCACCTCGAGGAACGAGGCCCGGTCGGCCAGCTCCTCGATAGGGTAGCCCCGGTAGCGCAGGATCCCGCGCTCACCGTCAATGAAGGTGATCGCGCTGCGGCACGCCGCCGTGTTCATGAAGGCGGGGTCATAGGTCATCAGGCCGAAATCGTCGTCCTTGACCTTGATCTGCCGCAGGTCCATCGCGCGAATCGTGTCGTCGGAGACCGGCACATCATACTGCCGGCCGGTGCGATTGTCGGTGATCGTGAGGGTATCGTTGGGCACGAACAGCATCCTTGGTTGTCAGGCGGGTTGTGGCTGGGGCAAAGATAGTCGCGGTTTCGGGCCTCCGAAACCGCCGCCACAACATCTGCTGCCAGCCGTGCGTATTCTCGGATATTGCCTCCCCCCATTCGCCCAGAGACCGGAGCTGATCGTGTCACCCAGGAAATACTCGCTGGTCCTCGCGCTTCTGGCTGCTCCCCTTGCCGTCAACACCGCCCCGGCCCAGCAGGTGGACACCACCGGCGCTGGCCGCCTCATCACCCAGGCCATGGACCATTCCGAGGTGATGGCCAACCTCCGTCACCTCAGCGACGCCATTGGCCCCCGCTTGAGCGGATCGCCCGCCATGCGCCGGGCCAACGACTGGGGCGCGGAGCGCTTTCGCAGCTATGGCCTGACGGCCAGCCTTGAGGCCTTTCCCTTCGGCGTGACCTGGACCCGCGGGCCCATCTCGGCGCGGCTGGTGGCGCCATTCGAGCGGCCCGTCATCGCATACAGCTGGGCCTGGACCGTCGGCACCGGTGGGCAACTTCGCACCGGCCCCATCGTCCGCGCCGACATCAACTCGCCAGAGTCGCTTGCCGCCAGCCGCGACCGGATTCGCGGGGCCTGGGTCATGCTCAATGATCCTGCATTCGTGTGGAATCCTGACGGCCCCGCCATGACCGCGGCCGACAGTGCCGACCGGCGTGCCGCCCTGGAGCGCCGCCGCGCCGAGCGCGCGGCCGGGGACACTTCGGCGGCGGCGCGGGAACGCGCCCGGCAGTTCAGCGCCGATCGCAACCAGCTGCTGGCGGACGCCGGGGTCCTGGGCGTCATCACCGATGGGGGCAAGGAACACACCCTGCTCACCATGAGCGGCTCGCCCTTCCGGGTGTCGCCGCTTCCCAACATCGTGGTCCCGCACGAAGACTTCCTGATGTTCAGCCGTCAGGTCGAAGCCGGGCTGGCGCCGCGCCTGGCGGTCAGCATCGAGAACACCATCGGCACAGCACCGGTGGAGCAGTGGAACACCATTGGGGAGATTCGCGGCAGCGAGAAACCCGACGAGGTCGTCATCGTCGGCGCGCATTATGACAGCTGGGATCTCTCCCAGGGCGTCACCGACAACGGCGCGTCATCGATGGCGGTGTTGGAGGCGGCGCGGATCATCCAGGCCAGCGGGCTCCGCCCCAAGCGGACCATCCGGTTCATTCTGTTTGGCGGGGAAGAGCAGGGCCTTATCGGCAGTCGTGCCTATGCGGAGCAGCATGCGTCGGAGGCCGCCAAGGTGCAGGCGGTGCTGGTGCTCGACAACGGCACCGGTGCCATTACCGGCCAGGCGCTGCAAGGGCGCACCGAGTTCGAGCAGCTGTGGAAGGACCTGCTGGCGCCAGTGGCATCGCTCGGCGCATCCAACGTGCGACCCAACAACAAGGGCGGCACCGATCATCTCGCCTTCGTTCCCTACGGCATCCCCGCCTTCAACTACGATCAGATCAGCCGGGGGTATGACCACACCCACCACTCACAGAGCGACAGCTACGACAAGGCGGTCGAGGGCGATCTCAAGCAGGCCGCAGCCGTGATGGCGGTCAATGCCTACATGCTGGCGAATCTGGAGGACCTGCTGCCGCGCGGGGAAATCAGGGATTGACTTCTCACTTTTTCACAGTGCACGTCGTCTCAAATCCCCCCCGCACGTTGTACACTGTCGCCACCTCCAGCCGCTTCGGCTGGAGCAGCTGGAACAGATCGTCGGCAATCCGGCCGGTCGCATGCTCCTGGAAGATCCCGACGCTGCGGTAGCTGGTGATGTAGTACTTGAGGCTCTTGAGTTCGACGCACCGGTCGCTCGGCACGTAGGTGATCCTGAGCAGCGCATAGTCCGGCAGTCCGCTGTAGGGACAGACAGCACTGAACTCACGGGTCTCGGTGACGATCTCCTGCTCGGGACCGTCGTAGGGAAAGGTCTCGAGCACGGCGACGTCGATTGTCTCGGGTCCCGTGAACGGGATGGTGCGGCCTTCTGCGATTGCCATTCGGTCAGCGTCCGGACGTGGTGGGCGCGGAAGATGGCTCGCTGTTGCCCAGGATCAAGGCCCCGGCCCGCACCAGCCTGCGCGCGGCCGATTGCCATGACACGGCCCAGCGAGGCCGGGCCAGCTGCCGGTGGGTGCGCGCCACCGCCCGGAGTCGGCGATCAGAACGCGCCCGGCGCCCGACCACCCTGGCAGCCAGCCGGTGCAGCGAACGCCGCCGGTCGGACGGGGTCAGGTCGTAAATCGGCTCCACCAGCGATTCGCCGTGCAGCTTGTAGGCGCCGGTCGGCGAATGGCGGTGCACCAGCCCGCGCTGGATCGCCTCACGCAAAGCCTCTTTGCACGCTGCCGGCTGCACCCGGCTCACCAG
>JAICQR010000062.1 GCA_025937755.1 Gemmatimonadales bacterium
TCGATGTCGACGCGCGCGTGGTTGTGGATGCCGGCGTGGCGCAGCGCCTCGTTGAGCGACTTGTACGAATCGGACAGGTCGGTGTACTTGCCGCACATCGCGATGCGCACCGAGGTCTTGGGGTGCTCGACCTCATACACCAGCTTGTCCCAGCGCTTGAGATCCGCCGGGCGCGTGAGCAACTGCAGCTTCATGCAGATCAGCTCGTCGAGGCCCTGCTCATGCAGCATGCGCGGCACCTTGTAGATGGTGTCGGCATCCCACATCGAGATCACGCCGCTGGCCGACACGTTGGTGAACAGCGAGATCTTGTCACGCTCTTCATCGGGGATGCGGCGGTCGGCGCGGCACAGCAGCGCGTCAGGCTGGATGCCGATCTCGCGCAGCTTCTGCACCGTGTGCTGCGTCGGCTTGGTCTTCAGCTCGCCGGCCGCGGCGATGAAGGGCACGTAGGTCAAGTGCACGAACGCGGTGTTGGTGGGGCCGAGCTTCAGGCTCAACTGGCGCACCGCCTCGAGGAACGGCAGCGATTCGATGTCGCCCACCGTGCCGCCGACCTCGACGATCGCCACCTCGGCGTCGCCGGCGCCGCGCTTGATGTAGGACTTGATCTCGTCGGTGATGTGCGGAATCACCTGGACCGTGGAGCCGAGATACTGGCCGCTCCGCTCCTTGGCGATGACGGTCTGGTAGATGCGCCCGGTGGTGACGTTGTTCTGCTGGGAGAGGGAGCGGTCGATGAACCGCTCGTAGTGGCCGAGATCGAGATCGGTCTCGGCACCGTCATCGGTGACGAAGACCTCGCCGTGCTGGAACGGCGACATGGTGCCCGGATCCACATTGATGTAGGGATCGAACTTCTGCATCGTCACCGACAGGCCGCGCTCGACCAGCAGCCGGCCCAGCGACGCCGCCGCGATGCCCTTGCCCAGTGAAGACACCACTCCACCGGTGACGAAGATGTACTTGGTGCCGTTGCCACTCGAACTCATGCGCCGCCTTCCGCATTACGCGCGTCCGGCCGGGGGGCCGGCGACCGATGAACCATCCACGATTGGAGCGGGAAAGTGCCGGCGCGTGCCGACCCTGAGCCATGCGATTGCATGTCCCACAAGTTAATCCGGGAGGATGGGGCAAGTCAAAGATCGTGCCGCATGAATGGCACGCGGAGTGCGTCAGGCGCTGAGGAAGTTCCGGAGAAGGGTCCGGCCATGTTCCGTGGCGATGGATTCCGGGTGGAACTGGACCCCGAAAATCGGGTGCCTGGCGTGCCGAAGCCCCATGATTTCGTCGCCCGGCGCGGCGTCCGCTGACCACGCCTGCACCGTCAGGCAGGGAGGCAGGCCCTCAGGCAGCACGACGAGTGAGTGATACCGGGCAGCAGCGAAGGGCGATGGCACCTGCCGGAAGAGGTCCTTCCCGGTGTGCTCCACCTTCCCCACCTTCCCATGCATCGCCTGATCTGCCCGGCCCACCCTGGCGCCGAAGGCCTCGCCGATGCTCTGATGGCCCAGGCAGATCCCCAGCAACGGGATCCCCTGCTCTGCCGCGGCACGAACCAGCGGCACCGAAATACCTGCATCGGCCGGCGCGCCCGGTCCGGGGGAAATCACAATCCCGTCTGGACGCCGGGCGATGGCACCCGGCACGTCGATCACGCCGTTACGATGCACCTCGGGCGCCGCGCCGAGCTCGCCCAGCAGCTGGACCACATTCCAGGTGAAACTGTCGTAGTTGTCGAGAACCAGGATCACGGAACGCCGATGGTCTCCAGTGACTCGAGGCTGGCTTCGATCGAGTCTACCAGCCGCATGGCTTTCGCCTGACTTTCCTGCACCAGGGAGTCGGCCGCCGAGCGAATGCTGTCCATCTGCTCCCGCCGCGCCGTCCTGACCGAGTCCCGGGCCTCGATGGCGGCCTCATTCAGGTCCGCGGTTCGGTCCCCCGACTGTTCCCGAATCTCCTGCACCTTGTCCTCCGGGGCCAGCAGAGGGAAACTTTCAGTCCCGTCGCGCAGATGGAGCTCGCCGAATTGCACCAGGCGTTTGCCGGCGGTGTCGCCAGGGGAGGCGCAGGTGAAATCGGTCGGCGTGATTCCGCTTGTGTCAGCGGCAGGCATCAGGGCGAGGATGCATTCCGTCAGCCGGGCAGCAGCGAGCGAATCTGACATCGCCACTGTCAGTTCCAGCGTGGTGGGACGCTGGGCCGAATCACGGAAGATGACCAGTTGCCGCATCGTACCCAGACGCTGGCCGTCGAGCCGGAACGGCACCAGCAGCAGCGGGATTCGAATCGGGCCGGAACCTTCGGCAACATTCTCAACCGTGTTCTTGCCCGCCCTGAAAATGGTCACCCCGATCATTCCGACGGCGAACACCAGAGCCGCACCCAGCGCGATCTTGATCCAGTAGCGAGTCATGAAGGCCTCGAAGAATGCTGACGATGCAATACGAAACGCATTTTGCACCGCTGAAGTTTCACCTGACCACAGCGCTCTTTACATTCGACTTCACATGGGGGCTGTAACGCTTTATGCCCTATAACGTTCCAACGCTCGCGGTGTCGAATGATTGACGTTGCCGGCCTGACAAAGGTGTACGGAGACCGGGCTGCGGTCAAAGACCTCTCGTTCCATGTGGCGCCGGGCGAGGTGCTTGGCCTGGTTGGGCCCAACGGCGCCGGCAAGACCACTACCCTCCGCAGCATTGCCGGGATCATCGTGCCAACCGCCGGATCTATCAGAATAGCAGGTCACCACCTTGCCGCGGAGCCCATCGAGGCCAAACGCCGCCTGGCGCTGATTCCGGACGAGCCCCAGCTGTTCGACTATCTCACGGTCTCCGAGCATCTGAGCTTCGTGGCGCGGCTGTACGGCGTGCCCGACGCTGAGGCCCGCGGCAGTGCGCTGCTGGACGAACTGGAACTGACCGACCGCGCCGACTCATTCCCGCCGGAACTGTCGCGCGGCATGCGCCAGAAGCTGGCGATCGCGTGCGGACTGCTGCACGACCCTGCCGTGCTGATGTTCGACGAGCCGCTCACCGGACTCGACCCCCTCGGTATCCGCCGCATGAAAGCCACCATCAAGGCGCGAGCCGATGCCGGCTCCGCGGTGGTGCTGAGTTCGCACCTGCTGCATCTGGTCGAGGAACTCTGTACCCGGGTGCTTTTGCTGCGGCTCGGCACGGTGGTCGCCAGTGGCACTATTGCCGAGATCGTCGCCGAGCGCCCTGATCTCGCCGGCCGCTCGCTGGAGGACATTTTCGTGGCGCTGGTCGGGGTCGGCAACGGCGCATGAGTGCCCGTCGTGCGCTGCTGTACCTGCTCTGGACCGGCACCCGCAACCGGATACGCCGGCAGGTGGCGCGGCTGCGCCACCCCCGGTACGCCATTGCCGTGGTGCTGGGGCTGGGCTATGTGCTGTTCTTCGCAATCCAGAACCGCACGACCAACTCCAGTTCCGATCCGCTGGCGCTCGAGTTCGCTCCATTGTTCCTCACGCTCGGCGTGGTGGCGATGCTGATGTGGAGCTGGCTATTCTCGCGTGAACGCTCGGCGCTGAAATTCTCCCTGGCCGAAGTCCACTTCCTGTTTCCCGCCCCGGTCGCCCGGCGCACCCTGCTGCATTACAAGCTGGCCGGCACTCAGCTGGTGGTGCTGCTGAACGTGGTGATCTGGGTCGTGCTGCTCGGTGTCCGGCCCGGGCTGCCGGTGATGATGCGGGCCGTCGCCGTCTGGTCGCTGCTGACGACGCTGTATCTCCACCGGCTGGGGGCAACGTTTGTGCGCACGTCGCTGCGCGAACATCAGGCACATGGTGCGCGGCGGCGTGCGGTGACGATCGGCGTGCTGCTGGCGGTGACAGCGCTGCTCTGCGCTGCGGTCGTCGCGGTCGTCGTCGGACTGGTGCAATCGCCGCCCGGCGGCGAACTGGACGCATTCCGCGCCACGCTGGGACAGCCGCTGGTCCAGGCAGCCCTGGCGCCATTCCATGCGGTCATCGGCCCCATGGTGGCGGCCGACGCTGCGTCGTGGTGGAAGGCGGCGCCGCCCGCGCTGGTGGTGCTGCTGCTGCACTACCTGTGGGTCATCCGGAGCGATACCGCATTCGAGGAGGCAGCGGCCGCCGCGTCAGTTGAACAGGCCAGCCGGCTTCAGTCGGGCCGTCAGGGCGGCCGCCGCAGGGGAGTCCAGCGCTACTCGCGGCCGATGCTCGAGCTTTCGCCGTCGGGCCCTCCATCCACGGCCTTGGTCTGGAAGAACGTCACCCAGCTGCTGCGCTGGGGAAACTTCCGGGTCTGGGCCACTGCCTTCGTCAGCGCGGTGGCAGTGATGCTGGTGCTGGGGAGCGTGGCGCCGAGCCTGGCCCAGGCGGTGGGCGTGCTGCTGGTCAGCTGGGCGGCCTTCCTGCTGCTGCTGGGCGCGCAGTGGATTCGCAATGATCTCCGGAGTGACCTCGCCAAGCTCGACCTGCTTCGGGGCTATCCCGTGGCGAGCGATGCGCTGGTGCGGGCCGAAGCTGCTGGTGCCGCGCTGGTGCTGACACTGGCCCAGGCGGCGATGCTGCTGGTCGGGATGGCGGGCCTGTGGCAGGATCCGAGCGTGGATCGGGCGTGGCTCGGCGTTGGGGTCATAGTGGGAGCATTGTTGCTGCCGGCGCTCAACTTCGCGGGGATGATGGTGCAGAACGGCGCCGCTCTGCTATTCCCTGGCTGGGTGCGGGTCACCGCCAGCAGGGGTATCGAGGCCCTGGGGCAGCACATGCTGACCGCCATTGCCTACTTCTTCGCGCTGGCAGTGCTGTTGCTGCTCCCCGCCGTGCTGGGCACGGGCGTCGCGTGGCTGGCGCGCGGTGTCGGTGACATGCCTGCGGTGATGGCAGGCTCAGCGATGGCGTCGCTGGTGCTGCTGGGCGAATCGTGGCTGATGTCGCTCTGGTTCGGGTCGGTGTTCAATGGCACCGACCTGGCATCGGCCGGCGTTGCGCTGGACTGACTGCTTCCCTGGAGGCGGTTGGGGAATCCACCACGAAGAGACGAAGGGCACGAAGCGGGAGCGTCATCCCGAGCGCCACGAATGGGCCGAGCGCTCACGTTTACCACAGAGACACAGAGCTCACAGAGCACTGCTTGACGTTGTGGGTGCCATTCCGACGCAACGTTGACCGCGGCGCGCCACAAAACAACCACTCGATATCTCTGTGCCCTCTGTGTCTCCGTGGTTAATGCGGTTCCCTTCACGTCCTGTCGCGACTGCGTGGTAAGAGCCGAACCAGAACTAGCCTGCGCCGAGCGACGGCCGCCCAAAGCGGAACAGCTCGGCATCAGGATCAGCGTGGCCAGTGATGGACGCCGTGATGACCTGCGCCGCGATCAGGCTGAACGTGATGCCGTTGCCGCCGTAGCCCAGCGCGAAATGGGTGCGCGGCCTGCCCGGCGGGGTGCCGATCACTGGCAACCCATCCGGCGTCTCCCCGAAGCACCCGCCCCACGCGCATGCCGGCGCCAGTCGCAGCGAGGGCCAGATGCCCCGCGCCCGCCGCACCAGGTCGGCGCACTTGCCACCGATGAGTGCGTCGCGCGCGTCGGCGTCGGTGATCCGCTCGTCCTCGCCTCCCACGATCACCCGTCCCGAGGGCGTGGTCCGGAGATACAGGTAGGGCCGCGCGGTTTCCCAGACAAGGCAGCGATCATCCCAGTCCTCAAGCGACGCCTCCGGTTCCGTTGCCATGGCATAGGTGCTGAGCAGCTGGCCTATCGGTTGCGGCAGGTAGCGCTCCGACTCGTAGCCAGTGGCGAAGACCACATGGCCAGCCCGGACCACATGACCGGCCGTGGTGGTGACCACCGAGGCCATGCGTCCCGTCTCGATCGTCGCGAGCTCGGCGCATGGGCCGGTGCGAATGGTGGCACCGAGGCTTTCCGCCCGCCGCAGCAGCGACAGCGTGAGCCGCAGCGGATCCACCTCGGCAGACAGCGCGGACCGGATGGCGGCCGGGCGCTGGAAGGGATACTGCGCCCGGATGTCCCGCGCGTCCAGCAGCTCGACCTCGATACCGCACGCGCGCCGGACCCGTGCTTCGGCGTCGAGCAGGGCAGCGTCCTGCCCGGTCACGCCAAGGTACAGACTCGGTCGCCACGCAAAGCCACATTCGTGGCCCAACGTTGCGACCAGCGCACCGAGCTGTTCCACTGCTGCGACCGACCGGCGGTAGGCGCGCGCAGCCGGCTCGCGGCCGATCCTCTCGCCCAGCTCCACGAGCGAGTTATCGATCTCGTACTGCAGAAGCCCGGTGGACGCCAGGGTGCTTCCCCGCCCTGCCTCGCGCCGGTCCAGGACCAGCACGTCAAACCCCGCCTCGGCCAGGTGCAGTGCGGCCAGCGCCCCGCTGATGCCCGCGCCCACCACCACGACGTCGGCATCGCGCGGGCCCTCGAGATCGGGCCACTCGCGCAACGATCCAGCCTCGAGCAGCCACACTGGCGTTCCTGAGCGCAGATCCATTGTCGGCGAGGTTCGAGTCAGGGTGTTCACCACGAAGAGACGAAGGGCACGAAGGAACAGCATAAACCACAGAGACATGGAGCTCACAGAGATTCACGGAGAACTGCCTGATGTTGTGGGGGCCAATCCAAGGCAATGTCGGCCGCAGCACACCCAGAAATAAGCAACGACTCGATATCTCTGCGCCCTCTGTGTCTCCGTGGTAACCCTAACGACCCTTCCCTCTCGATGCATTCTGGAGGACGAGACCTTCGCGCGCTTCATTTCTTCGTGGTGAATCCACGTCATGCCCGCGGATGAAACTGCTTGTGGATCGACCGCAGGTATTCCCGGTCCACATGGGTGTAGATCTGGGTGGTGCTGAGGTCGGCGTGGCCCAGCATTTCCTGCACCGCACGAAGGTCGGCGCCTCCCTCGAGCAGGTGGGTCGCGAAGCTGTGGCGGAGGGTGTGGGGTGTGACCCGGCGGGTGATGCCGGCATCGGCCGCGGCGCGCTTGACGATGCCCCACGCCCCCACCCGCGAAAGCGGCATGCCGCGCGCGTTGAGCAGTACCCGCCCGCCGCTCTTGCCGCCGTCGAGCGTCGGCCGAATCTCATGCAGGTACACCGATACCACTCCGATCACGGCTCGTCCCAGCGGCACCAGCCGCTCCTTGCTGCCCTTCCCCATGACCCGCACCACCTGCTCTGGCAGCAGGAGGTCGGTCAGTTGGAGTCCACATAGCTCCGACACCCGCAAGCCGGCACCGTACGCCAATTCCAGCAGCGCCCGGTCGCGCCACGCCAGGGGCCGGTCCACCGCTGCCGCGGCCAGCATGGCTTCGACCTCGGATACCGAGAGCACCTCGGGCAGGCTCTGCCACCGGCGCGGTCCCTCCAGCCGGTCCGAGGGGTCGGTGGTGAGCACGCCTTCACCCATCAGGAACACGCAATAGGTGCGGATGGATGATATGGCCCGTCGGATCGTCGCTGCGCTGAGCCCCAGGTCCTTGAGCAGGTACACGAACTGACGCAGGAGCGCGGGCGTCAGGCCGGATGGCGCATGCACGCCCTTGCTGGTGGCGAACTCGGCAAGCCGCGACACGTCGCGCGAGTAGCCCTCCACGGTGTGCGGACTGGAACCCGCTTCCAGCGTGAGGTGATCGCGGAATGATTCGACGAGAAATGCCCGGGCCAACCGCTCGCGCAATGTCTCGGTCATGCTGAGCCAGGCCGATCCTTCGACTGGAATCCGGGAACGCTCTCCAGTTCATCCGAGGTAAAGCCCAGCTCCTCGGAAGCTCGGCGTGCCAGCCGGTCCCGGGCGTCACGGCCGGCTCCCGGCTCAAATGCCAGCTGCCACAGCCGCTCGAGCAGCGCCAGCCGACGCTCGTGGGCAAACTGCCCCTGGAATCGCTCGCGATAACCCGCGAGCCGGGATGGTGCGCCGGGTTCGGCCGCTTCGTGTTCAGCCGGCTTCAGCCCCCACCGCTTCCGGAGATGGCCTGCGACTTCGATCCGTTCTTCATCGGCGAGAGCCTCGTCGGCATACGCCAGCTCCAGCATCAGGAGCGCCGCGTCCCGCATCGCCTCTTCGCCGCTGCGTTCGTCTCCATCGGGCCCGACCGCGCGCCGCAGCAGCCCCCACATGAGATCCCGGCCTTCCTGGCGGCGACGCCTGACCCAGAGGAGAACGACGATGGCTACGGCCACGCCGCCCACGATGGCCAGTGTCCGGTTGATTCCGCCCAGCAGCGCCGCGATGTCCTGCCAGCGTGATCCGATGGCGGCGCCGAGGAGCGTGATGGCACCATACCAGATGGCCGACGCGAGCGTCATGGGAATGAGCGCCCGTGCGGGGCTCAGGTTGGCGAGCCCGGCGAAGGGGGCGACGACGCCGCGGAATCCGGGCAGGAAACGACCGACGAAGATGCCGACGAGGCCGAAGCGGAGATACTCGCGTTCGACGGCGGCCAGCGCAGCAGGGGTCAGCAGCCTGCGTCCGGCCGAGGTGCTGAAGAGCCGCCGTCCATAGCGCCGGGCAGCGAAATACACTGCTGCGGCCCCAGCGATATTGGAGCCCAGTGTCACGGCATACACCGCGGGGAGGCTGATCACGCCCCGCTGGGACAGAAACGCCCCGAGCGCGACGGCAGTGTCGGCCGGGACGGGGGGAATCAGGTTCTCGACTGCGGCCAGCAAGCCGAGGACCACATAGACGGCGAGCGGCGGCAGCTGGGCCAGCCAGTTGAGGAGCGAGTCGATCAGGTCAGAGCGCCTCCAGCGTGGCCGCGGCGATGACCGCGAGGCCCTCCTCCCGGCCGATGAATCCCATCCCCTCGTTGGTCTTGGCCTTCACGTTCACGTTCCCTGCTCCCGTGCCGAGCGCCGTCTCGAGCGCCGCAGCAATGGCAGGCGCATGGGGCGCCAGTCTCGGCTGCTGGGCGATGATCGTCACGTCGGCGTGCACCACGGCAAACCCCCGATCGCGCACCAGGCTCCGTACCTCGCGCAGCAGCTGCATCGAGTCGGCGTCCTTCCAGCGCGGGTCGGTGTCGGGGTAGTGATCTCCGATGCTGCCGGCGCAGGCCGCGCCCAGCAGAGCATCAATCACGGCATGGGCCACGGCGTCCGCGTCTGAATGTCCTGAGAGGCCGGCGTGATGCGAAATGGCGACGCCGCCCAGCACCAGCCGGCGGCCGGTCTCGAAGCGGTGGGAGTCGTACCCGATCCCGGTGCGGCTCAGGCGGCCACCGCCTCGATGAATGAATAGTCCTGCCGCCGCCGGCGCGGCTGGTAGCCTGCGTCGTTGATTACCCGCTCGATCTGCTCCAGCGTGGTCCGGTAGGTGGTGCCAGCTGCCGAGACCACGTTCTCCTCCATCATGAGGCTGCCATAATCATTGGCGCCGAAACGGAGCGCGATCTGTCCCACCTTGTGCCCCATGGTGACCCACGACGACTGCATGTTGGGCACATTGCCCAGCACAATCCGCGCGAGTGCGAGGGTGCGGAGGTAGGTCACCGCGTCGGTCTTGGGCATGTGTGACATGCCGGGCGTGCCCTCGGGCTGGAGCGGCCAGCAGATGAAGGCGGTGAAGCCTCCGCTCCGCTCCTGCACCGCGCGCACCCGGAACAGGTGTTCCACCCGGTCGGCCGCGGTCTCGCCCAGTCCGTACATCATGGTCACCGACGTCTTCATCCCCTGCCGATGGGCCTCTTCCTGCACCCCCAGCCATTCGTCGGTCTGGGCCTTCTTCTTCGCCACCCGCTCGCGAATAGCGTCCACCAGGATCTCGCCGCCGCCGCCGGGGATGCTGTCGAGTCCGGCCTCGCGCAGCTGGGCGATCACCTCAGGCATCGGGATCCGGAACCGTTCGCTGAAGAACACGACTTCCGACGGCGAGAATCCATGCACGTGGATCGGATGGTGCTGCTTGATGTAGCGTAGGAGGTCGAGATACCAGTCGAACGGAATGTAGGGATTGTGCCCGCCCTGGATCAGGATCTGCACCCCGCCGATGTCCTTGCACTCGTCGATCTTGGCACCGATCTCCTCGTAGCTCAGCACGTACCCGTCGGCATCCTTGGGCCGCCGGTAGAAGGCGCAGAACTGGCAGTCCGCGACGCAGACATTGGTGTAATTGATGTTGCGGTCGATGATGTACGAAACCGCGGCCTCCGGGTGGAGCCGCCAGCGCACCGCGTCGGCCAGGCTGCCCAGTTCCAGCAGCGACGCGCGCTCGTAGAGCTCGAGGTATTCCTTGAACTCGGTGGAAGAGCGGTCTACACGATCCATGGTCAGCCTGTCAGGCGGCGGTGATGAACGAAAGCGACCCATCGGGCACTGCCCCGTCCTGCGCCAGCCGTCGGAAGAAGTCGGTCAGACCCGCCAGGTGCCGGTAGGAAAGAGCGTAGTCGAGGTCGCCCAGGTACGCGCGGCAGACGGCGGTCGGGACCGACGTGGCGCGGGAGGCGCTGTCAGCCAGCAGGTCGAGGTGATCGAGTCCCCAGGCGCGCGAGGCTAGCAGTTGCGCGTGCAGCGCCTGTGCCTTGTGCATCGGCACTTCCCTGCGCGCGGCCCAGACCGCAAATACGAACGGCAGCCCGGTCCAGGCATGCCAGGCAGCGCCCAGGTCGGCCATGTACGGATAGCGCTTCTCGGCGGCCAGCAGCAGGCAGGCATCGCCAATGACCAACACCGCGTCGTGCGGCAGGCCCGCGAGGCCCGACAGGTCGGCCGCCTCGGCACGCGCGGTCGCGTAGCGCGGGGCGATTCCCCAGCGGTGGCGGCAGAGCAGTTCGAGCAGCAGCACCGAGGTGCGGCTGGAGGCGGTGCGCAGGATGGTTGCGTCGTGCAGCTCCTCGACCGGGCGCCGGGAGAAGAGCGCCACACTGTGCACCGGCCCGTCGCAGGTGATGGCGAGGTCGGGCAGCAGGTGGTACTGGGCCGCGTTGCGGGCGTACTCCACCGCCGACACCACGCTCACGTCCAGTTCGCCGGCTGCGAGCAGGTCA
>JAICQR010000196.1 GCA_025937755.1 Gemmatimonadales bacterium
ATCACAACACAACGCCCGCAGCATCTCCAGAGACGCGCCCCTCGGCGCGTTTCGTCGTTTCCCCCACTTCCCACTTCCCACTTCCCACTTCCCACTTCCCACTTCTCACTTCTCACTTCTCACTTTCTGCTGCATACTCATACCATGCCTACGATCCTGCTGGTCGATGACGACGACTCGGTCCGGTCCAGCACCAGCCGACTCCTTGCGCGCGCCGGCTACACCGTGCTCGAGGCCCGCTCGGCCCGCGAGGCGCGCGAGCGCTGGGCGGCCGCGCACCAGGACATCGCGCTGCTGCTCACCGACCAGGGACTCGGCGACGGCGACGGTGTTGAGTTGCTGAATGCGCTGCGGGCTGATCGGGCCCAGCTGCCTGTGATACTCTACTCCGGCCACGATGCCGGTTCGTTGCAGGGCGATGGCGGGCTCCCTCCTGATGTCCACCTCCTCGGCAAGCCGTTCACCCGAGCTGACCTCGTCGCCATCGTAAGCACGGCCCTCACTGGAACCTTGCCGTCGCCCGACTGAGACGCCCTGCCATCGTGCGCCAGCCCGCGCTAGTTTGCGGCATGGCTTCATTCGGACACAGCGCGCGCCGCCTCCTCGGCGCCGCAGCCGCGCTGCCGATCCTGCTGTTCTCCCATCCGACCATCCGTCTATCCGACTATCGGTCTGACGGCCCGACCGTCGATCCGTCTCTCGTCGTCCTCCTCGTCGTCGACCAGATGCGCCCTGACTACCTCACGCGCTTCGATGATGACTACGAGGGCGGCTTCCGCTGGCTGGTGGACCATGGCGTGGTCTACCTCCACGCCCGCCAGGACCACGCGCTTACCCAGACTGCGCCGGGCCACAGCACCCTCCTGTCCGGACGGCCACCCGCGAGCACCGGGATCATCTCCAATTCCAGAGGCGTGCCCGACAGGCTTGCGCCCCTGATTGGCTCCACTCGTACCGGCGCTTCACCCCGCAGGTACCGGGGATCATCGCTCTTCGACTGGATGCTGGCGAAGGATCCCGCCACCCGCGTGCTCTCGGTGTCGCGCAAGGACCGGGGCGCCATTCTTCCGGTGGGCCGAGCCGGGGAAGACGTCTACTGGTACGGCTACAACGGCACCTTCACCACCAGCACCTGGTATGCCGACAGCCTGCCCGACTGGCTCGAGGCGTGGAATGCGCGTCGCGGCGTCGCCCGGCTGGCAGGAAAGCGCTGGGACCTGCTCCTTCCGGAGAGCCGGTATCCCGAGCGCGACGACTACGCCTTCGAGAATGGCGGCCGGAGTGTCACCTTTCCGCATGCACTGCCGCGGGATAGCGCCGGCCTGGCGGGTGCCATTATCGACTCACCGTGGATGGACTCGCTCGTACTCGACCTCGCCCTCGAGGGCATGAGGCAGCTGCAGCTCGGTCGACGCACTCTACCCGACCTCCTCGTCGTGTCGCTCTCCGCCACCGATGCCATCGGCCACGACTACGGCCCCGACTCCCGCGAGATCCACGACCAGCTCGTCCGTCTCGATCGCTGGCTGGGGCGCTTTCTCGATTCGCTCAGCACCGTGGTCCCGCGCGAGCGCACCATTTTTGCACTCTCGTCGGATCATGGCACCCCGTCGATCCCGGATTACATACGCGAGGTGGAGCAGCGTCAGGCGGGACGCTACTCGGACCGAACAACCGTGCGGCGCCTGCGCGACGAGCTTGAAACGCGATGGCGCGCCACCTTCGAATTCACCAGCGAGTACGGGTTGCTGTCGGCCGACGTGAATGCACTCGCAGCGCGGGGCATTGACGTGGACAGCCTGAGCGAGGCCATCGCAGCGGAACTGGTGGCCCTTCCTGAAATCAAGGCGGCCTATACACCGAGGACACTCGCGGCCGCGCCGGTCTCCGACAGGTACGCCGAACTGTGGCGCCGGCATCTGCCTGAGGATCACGGCTGGCTGGTGGTGACGGTGCTGGAGCCCACATTCATCTGGAGTTCGGGAAGCGGGGCCAACCACGGCAGGCCCGAAGACGCAGACATCGAAGTCCCGCTTGTCCTCGTGGCGCCTGGCCATGAACCTGCACGCCACCAGCGGCCGGTGCGGGTGACCTCGCTGGGCCCCACCCTCGCCGCGCTCATCGGAGCTGTCCCCACGGAGCCGGTGGAATCACCGCTCGCAGAGATCGCAGAGGCTCCGAAGTGACCGCCCATCCGCCGAGCCGCCGAGCTGCCGAGCCGCCGAGCCGCCGAGCCGCCGAGCCGGACTTCCCTCCGCTCCCCTGCTACCCCTGTCCCCACGACTCGGCGTGCTGCGCCTTCGGCGCGACGGTCACCGATGCCGAGGCGGAGGCCATCATCGCCGACCGGGGTGAGGGTTTCGTCTATCAGACCCGGTGGGGCGAGTGGCGCACCCGGGTGAAAGGTGGCCGCTGCGTCTTCCTGCAGCAGAACCAGTGCGTTATTCACGGACAGCGGTATTATCCTCACGTCTGTCGCACCTTTCCCTGGACCGACGCGGAGCATGGCGGCCCCTACGAATTCGACCAGACCATCTGCCCCGAGTTTGCCGGGCGCCCGGAACTGACCCAGATTGGCCGCGACGTGATCCACGACCGGCGGCTCCGCGAGACTGGATGACCCGTATCCTCGGCGCTCTTCCCACTTCCCACTTCCCACTTCCCACTTCCCACTTCCCACTAACTATGATCCGCCTCCTGGTAGTCGCTCTTGCGTTCGCTGTCGCCGCACCGCCGGCGACGCTCTTCGCCCAGTC
>JAICQR010000137.1 GCA_025937755.1 Gemmatimonadales bacterium
AAGGCGCAACTCGCCATCCCGGCGCGATCCCGCCACCTGTACCTCACTCACACCGCCGGCGTGAAGCACGCATGCCAGCGCACCTGCGCGCGGTCGGATGTCGATTGCCGGCACCGGAACTTTCCGGCCGTACACCGGCGAGTACCAGCTCTCGCGCCGGGTGACGCTGGCGTCGCGGTCAGTGGTGCGCAGCGTCGCTACTGCCCCCGAGGAGCCGACCCACTCGGCTCCGCCATCGAGCATCCGAAGTGTGAGGCCAGGTGCGTTCGGGAAATGCGCGGTGAACACGCCCACTCCCGGCACTTCGTCAGTTACCACCCATGCGCGCAGATCTGGCAGCCACAGGACGGTCCGTCGGTGCCGCAGGCCTTGAGCCCGGCCGGAGAAGCCGGCCACCGAGCCCACCGCCAGCACTCCGTGAGTGCTGGGGGCCCAGAGTTCCAGCCGGGCATCGGCCTTCCGGCGCCATCGAAACGGCGCTCCGGGCTCGGCGGCAGCCTGGCCGTCGATCGTAACGGTGGCGTGACGATTGCCGGCCCGGAATGCGTTGCGCTCACCGTCGCGCTCGAGATAGCTGTACGTCCCGGCATCCATCACCACCGGCGTACCACTCACCATCCACTCGATTGCCAGCGCATCGCCGTGCGAGTGTCCCGCAGAGAGCCCGCCCTGCGGCCCGGCTTTGAAGAGCAGCCAGTCGCCTACGCGGTCATCTCGCAGTACCGCGTAGCCGCCATCCACGAACCTGACCGCCCTGACCGCCCTGACCGCCTTGTCCGTCCCGTCCGCCTCAGGCGCCTTTTCGCCCAACATCCACACCAACTCCGGTGCGCCGCCCGGGGAGCAATATTCAGGCCTTCCGAGGAGCCATCCGCCGAGCGCCAAGGTATCACGGAAATCGTTGGCATTCCGTGACTTGAGCCACACCAGCCTGCCGCCATCCTCGTCCCCGATCAGGGGCCACGTGTGGTCCGGCCGCCGGATCGCCACAAGGTAGTCGAGCAGGCTCGCCAGAAGCGGCTCAAGCCACTCAGGCCAGGGCTCTCCGGCTGCGTCGTGCAGCAGCGCCACATGGAGATAGAAGTCGGTGGTGTAGCGGTGGTAATACGTCGCCTGCTCGAAATAGACCCCGTCGGCCAGGACCTGGCGATGGCGTTCGCGTGCGAGGATCGCGAGCCCCTTCCGGCGCCAGCGCGATGCGTCGCGCAGGAGCGGAAGCGCCTGGCCGAGATAGATGAGCCCGAGCGCCTCGCCAGTGAGGTGGGTGTTGGGACTGAACCAGGTGGAGAGGTTGTGCTCGACATGCCGGCCGTGGCGGTGCAGCATGCCTACCACCCGCCGCACCAGAGCGGGATCGAGCTGGTCTCCCACCAGCGCGATGGTCCAGATCCAGGAAATCGAGCGGAATGCGACTTCCAGGCTGCTGCTCCAGTTCATTCCCTGGCCCGGAGGGTTCGCATCCATCCAGCTGGCGAGATAGCCGGCAGCAGAATCGACGTAGCGCCGATCGCCACTGAGCCGTGCCGCCTGCGCCAGCGTCACCAGAAACTGATGCCGGTTGAGTTCCCAGATGACTTTGTGGTCGCCCACGACGTCGGCATCGAGATACGGCACCCGGCTCCAGTGCAGCATGGGTGCGCGGAGCCCCGATACCGGATCGAGGTGCCAGTCCACCGGCGTGCCGAACTCGAGGTCTTCGTACCCCAGCAGCGGGAAGGTCCCCGAGAGGACGAGGTCGGCTCGCGCCAGAAGGGCCGCTGCATCGTCGGGCAGCGACTCCCCCACCTTTGCAGCCGCGGCTGCAGGATCAGACAGACCGGGAAGCAGATGCCGCGCTGCCGTGATGACCGCGCCGACATCGACGTCCTCGATGGTGCTCCCGGAAGCAAGCAAGCCGCGCCAGTCGCGACCGGCCGGCTCGCGCAGCGCATGATCGAGGCCGGCACGCTCGCGAGCCAGGCGCACCGCCGAGATCGAGCGCTCCCAAAGCTCACGCAGGCTCCGTCCCTTGAGCGGGCCGATCATCGCGACAGCTCCCGATACACGTCCAGCACCTGATCGAGGTCGTCACCCTCAGCGCCCACGTCGGGCATCGGCCGCTCGGCGTCGAGTGCGTGGCGAGTGGCGGCGACCAGTCCTGACAGTGAGCCCACGGGGAAGAGGTGGCAATCCTCGGGCCGCATGCCGGTGTCGGTGGCAACCACCGGAGTTCCCAGCGCGAGCGCTTCGCGCACGCTGATGGAGTCGCCGTCGAACCGGGTGGTGCGCAGCAGTGTCCCCGCCCGGAGGATCAGCGCCAGGGTCTGCTCATGGGGCACGTCGCCCGTGATGATCACGTGCTCAGCGACGGGAGAACTCGCTGCGACACGCCGCAGTTCGCCATCCAGCGAGCCGCTGCCGACCACCACCAGCCCGGCGCGCGGGTGCACCTCGCGGATCGCAGTCAGGGATTCAATCTGCAGCGGGATGTCGTACTCGGGCTCGAGCAGGTTGACCGACACCAGCAGCGGATCGTGCGCACGCCGAAACGACTCCAGGCGTGGCTTGAGCACCTCTCGCTCGGTGGCGGTTCGGTCAGGGTGGGGATGGGGCAGGATGACCCGAATGCGCCGGGGATCGCAGCCGAAACGGACGAAGAGCTGCTCCAGTTCGCGGTTGACGACGATGATGCGGTCGAACCGGCGCAGAACCCGGCCCCGGATCGTCCGCGGCGAGGCGGATTGGCCGGCAGGCGATGAGGGATACCCACCTGAATGGAAAGTCAGGACACTGCGGCGGCCGGGGATCGCCGTGCATGCAGCAGCGAGTGCAAGCACCCTCCCCGACACGTGACCCCCGAGATGGAGATGCAGGATATCGGCAGGCAGCGAGACCAGCGTGCGGAGCAGCGCGGCGGCGGAGCGCGGGTAGTGCACGCCCGGCACTCCACTCTCGGGGGCACTCGTGATGTTGACGACCTGATTGGGTACGCCGGCGTGGTCCATGCGGCGGCGCAGCGCCACCAGGTGGGTCTGGACTCCGCCGAAGGGCGGAGGCCAGGGCCCCAGCTGCGTCACCCGCATCAGGAGCCGGTCACGCCGCGCCAGTCGATCTGCTTCGGCTTCCCGCCATCGCGGCAGGATTCCATCAGCCGGAGGCACGCCACCGTGGCGCGGGCGCCGTCCGCGACGCTCGTTGCCGCTGGCCTGCCGGTCCGGATGGCCTCGACGAAGTCACGCATCTGGGCATCGTACCCCTTCTCCGCGAACCAGCGCTTCGAGGTGCGCCGCAGCCCGCCCGCAACGGTAACGGACTTGAAGTCCTCGGTCGCGAGGCCGATGCCCGGCGCGAAAACCTCGATTCGCTCACCGCCCGACGTGGCCGAGCCGACGGTGCAGTAGGCGAGGGTGGCAATGGATCCATCCGCGAAGCGAAGACTGGCGGCGACATTGTTCTCGCCGATCGGATCGGTCGAGCCGGTGGGCAGCGACCAGGCTGCGACTTCAACCGGCTCGCTGCCCAGCAGCCACGCGAAAACGTCGATGAAGTGGCACGCCTCACCCAGGATGGCGCCGCCGATCGCGGGGTCGGCCATCCAGAATCCACCGGAGATCCCGGGCGAATTCACCCGGCAGTTGATGACGGCCGGGGCCGACCGTCCACGGAGCCGGTCCCGCACTTTCACGTAGTCGGGCGCAAACCGCCGGTTGAACCCCACCGAGAGCTGCTTGCCCGAGGTCCGCACGGCCTCGACCAGCTGGCGGCACTCGTCGTCGGTGAGGCACATCGGTTTCTCGACCAGCACGTGCTTCCCGGCATTGAGCGCGGCGAGCGCTTCGCGTGCGTGGTTCTGGTTGCGGCTGGTGATGATCACGCCGTCCACGTCGGTGTCGCCGAGCACCTCGGCCACATCGGTGGCGGCGTAGGCCGCGTCGAAGCGCTTGGCGTAGGCCTTGGCGCGGGCGCCACTGCCGGACTGCACCGCTCGCAGGGCTCCGCCTGCCTTCTTGAGTGCCGGCAGGTGCGCCCATCGCGCAATGTTGGCCGCGCCAATCAGCGCGAGCCGCGCGCCCGGCGCCGCCTCACTGGCGGAGGGCAGGTCCACCCGGCGCTTGGGCGCAAACTCCTCTGGAGCCGAGGTAACAGGGTACTCGAGCAGCACCGCCATGCTGGTTGAGCCCGGCTGCATGATGACGTCATATGCTTCGGCCGCCTGCTCCAGCGGAAAGCGATGGGTCACCAGGCGATCCACCCGAACATCCCCGGCGCCCACCAGCCGAAGAAATTCCTCCATGTTGCGGTTCTCGGTCCACCGCACATAGGCGAATGGATAGTCACGGGCCTGTCGCTCATACTCGGCGTCATAGCTGCCGGGACCGTAGGCGCGCGCCATGTAGAGCTGGATTTCCTTGAGGTACATCTCGAGCCACGGGAACTGCATCTCGACCGCACCCAGCACCACGATCCGGCCCCGGTCGCGACACAACGACAGCGCCAGTTCACACGGGGCCGACGACTTGGCGGCCGCCGCGATGAAGACGGCGTCCGCTCCCCGGCCATCGGTCAGCGCCCGCACGGTCTCGGCCGCCTCGCTGCCGGCGTGGCCCGCTTCGGCCCCCAGTTCCTGCGCCAGCGTCACCCGCTCAGCCCGAAGATCGATGGCGATGACGCGCGCGCCCTGCAGCCGCGCCAGCTGGGCAGTGAGCTGGCCCACCAGGCCCAGGCCGATGACGACGACGGTGTCACCCAGTCCCAGCTGGGCGATGCGCACGCCGTTCATGGCAATGGCGCCCAGGGTGGCGAAGCAGGCGGCGTCGAATCCTACGGCGTCGGGCATCCTCGCCACCAGATTCCGTCCGGTCATGATGCACTCGCCGTGGCCGGTGCCCTCACCGCCATACGCGACCCGATCGCCGATCTCGAGGTCGGTGACACCTGGATGCTTGCCCACGATCACGCCCGCCCCGGAATACCCCAGCACCGCATAGTCGGAGAACTTGGCCATCACCTCGCGCATGGTGCGGAAGGGCCCGTTGGCCTTCATCACGTCGAGCACCTTGCCCA
>JAICQR010000092.1 GCA_025937755.1 Gemmatimonadales bacterium
CCACCGCCATCACGCGGCCCTGCTCGATGGTGCACCCGTTGGCGATGGCGACCTGGCCACCAACCGCGGCGATGCGGGGGTCTTCCTGGACCATCCGCATCAGCTCCTTCAGCGCGTGCGAGTCCAGCACCGAGTCGGCGTCGAGCGACACGAAGTAGGGAGCCACCGAGGCGTTGACGCCGGCGTTGAGCGCGTCGGCCTTGCCGCCGTTGGCCTTGTCGATCACCACGACGTGCACCACCCCGGCCGGCAGCGGGACGGTCGCCTCATAGAGGGCGTGCACCGGTGCGGTGGTGATGGCGGACCGGTAGGGCAGGTCGGTCCGCCGGAGCCGAAAGGCATCCTGCAGCCGGGCCAGCGTGCTGTCGGTGGAGCCGTCGTTCACCACGATCACCTCGAAGCGAGGATAGTCGCAGTGCACCAGGTTGGTGATGGCATCGACGATGCTGACTTCCTCGTTGAACGCCGGCACGATCATCGTCAGCGGCTTGGTAGACTCGCTGCCATCGATCAGGTCCAGGTCCTCGACGAAGTGGCCGGCCACCCGGCGGCGCACCACCCGGGCCGACAACGCGATGAGGACGATCTGGTAGCCGTTATAGAGAATGAAGTAGATGAGAAAGAACGGCTGCAGCGCCAGGGCGATGATGATCAGCCACTGGACCAGGACATCCCTCATCGAATGCGGTCCTGCATCGCCAGTACCGCCGCGCGCACTCCCGCGACCGGATCTCCAGCGGCAACCCGGGACGCCACCTGGTCGCCCACCAGCGCGAGCAGCAGCGCTGCACTGCGGCGATGGCGCTCTTCGGGCGAGGTCAGCGCGATCTCGCGGAGGTCAGCCAGGTGGTTTGCATCCATCACAGCCGCGGCAGCATCCCCCGGCGCGACATCGCCGGGCAGGTCAGTTCGCTCGCCGCGTGAAATGGCGCTGGCCGCCGCAGCCGCCCGGACCCGAGGGTCGCTGTCGGCCTGCAGCCGGGACAGCGCACCGCCATCAGGCACGGTGCGAAGAATCTGCGCCAGTTCGCGCCGGACGTCAGGCTCGGGGTCGTCCGCAAGCGCACTGAGCTGGACGCCGAGGCCGGCGGCCGCGGCGGCATGGGCCGCCTGGAGCCGAACGGCAGGCACCGGATCGAGGATCAGTTGCTGGATGATAGGCTCGGTGGCCAGTTCGGACCGCCGGGCCAGCAGCTGTGCCACAGCGGCCCGCACATCAGGCTCGGCGCTCCGCGCCAGTGGCGGCACCAGACGCGCCACACCGGGATGGGTCATGTGGCGGGCCAGCTGCGTCACCACCACGGCTTCGCGGCCACCTGCGCCGGATCCGAGTGCGAGGTCGATGAAGCTGTCCCACTCCTGCTCCGCCTGTTCCGCGATGCTCCGCAAGACGGAAGGGTCGTCGTCGATGCGCACGGTGGAAATCAGCGCAGCGAGCGCTTCCGGCGCGGGCACGTCGCGGAAGAGTTCCACGGCCGCGCGGCGCACCACCAGCGCCGGGTCGCCCAGGGCGCGGCGGGCTGTCACGAGCAGTTCTGCAGGTTCCAGCATGTCTCGCACCGCGGCCATCGCGGCGGCGCGCACGTCGGGACTGGGATCGCTGCGCAGCGTCTGGAGCAGGGCGCTGCGGCTTCGGTCGCCCTGGAAGGCGCGGAGTCCGGCCACCACCCGCTTTCGCTCCTCCGGATCGAGCACGCTGCGCACCCCGTCCGAAAGCTGCTGCTGCATTTCGTCGCGGGAGAGCGAGGCCAGTGCCCGCAACTCGAGGCTGTGCGACTGCCGCAGGCGGCGACCCAACAGCCGGTATTCGGGGTCGTGCCGCAGCCGCTCCTGCAACAGGTGGCGGACATCGTCGCCGTCGGACATCTCGCCCAGCAGGCCCGCCATGCTCTCATGTCCCAGCGCGCCCAGTGCGAACAGGGCCGCGGCGCGGAGGGACGGGTCATTTGCCGGGCTCATGGCCTGGACCAGTTGTGGCTCGGCGTCCTTGAGATCCAGCAATCCCGCCGCGAGTGCCGCGCGTTCGCGCACGCTGAAGGAAGGATCCTGCGCCAGGAGCGATCGGATTTCGGGCGAGCGCTCGTGATCCCGAAGCCGGATGACCGCCGTGAGCGCCGCAGCACGCACCACGTCGTCCGGATCGGCGAGCGCCTCCCGCACCAATGCGCTCGCATCGGCGCCGCCCAGCCGGCCAACGGCCGCGACGGCGCGCGCGCGCACCTCGGCCTCAGGATCGCGACTCAGCTGCGCCAGCACGCCGCGGGCGCCTGCTACCGGCGCATCCGCCAGCGCGCGGGCGAACGCCAGCCGCTCATCGGGTCCAGCACCTTCGGATCGCAGTGCCTGGGCAAGCGTCTCGAGCTGGGCCGGTGCCAGGATCGCGACCGCAGCAGTGACGGCGGCGCGGAACTCCGGCGACGCACCGGTAAACGCACGGAGCAGGGCGGGCACCTGGCTGGCATCACCCAATCGCGCCAGCGCGCGGGCCGCTGTCACGCGCACCCGGTCGTTGCTGTCAGCGAGACACCCGGCGACGGATGGCGTGAGCGCATGCAGGCCACTGTCGGCAATGCCTTCGACGGCGGCGACACGAACGGCCGTCGAGGGATCGGTGAGCAGCCGGGCCAGGTCCGGCGCCGCTTCGGTGCCGCGCAGCAATCCCAACGCCCGGGCCGCGGCGGCTCGAACACCGGCTTCCGGGTCGTTCGTGCGCCGGCGCACGTCGGGAACCACCGCGCTGGTACCGAGGTCCCCCAGCAGGCTGATCGCCTCGGTGCGGACACTGCCGTCGGGGTCAGCCAGGCCGGTGAGCGCGGTGGGGACCGCGCCGCGGTGATTGAGCACCCGCAGGGTATCGAAAGCGGAGGCGCGGACGATGGCGTCGCCGTCGTCGCTGGCGGCGCGGATCAATTCGCGCGAGAGGTCACGACGCCCGGTGCGGCGCACCGCCGCGACCACCGCCAGCCGCACCGCAGCGGACGGGTGCAACAGCAGCTCGGCGATGAGCTCCCGCGCGCCGGCATTGGCGAACTTCGACAGCACCTCGCGAGCCTGCTCCGGCCGGTCGCCTTCCTCGATCATGCGCACCGTACGTCCTGGCACGCCGAGGCGTTCGAGGGCCACTGCGGCGCGAATGCGCAATTCGGGGTCCGGATCATCGAGCGCAACCAGCAGCGGCCCCTCCGACTGGGGACCGATCTGTTCCAGGGCCTCGACGCTGCGCGTGCGCACCCACCAGGCGGGATCGCCCAGCGCGCGGACCAGCCGCTCAATCACGTCGGGGTCGTCGAACTGTCCCAGCGCACCGGCGATGCGCGCGCGCACGAAGGGCGCGGGGTCGGTCAGGAGATGATCCAGCAGGTAGGGGACGGCGCGGCGATCGCCCAGCTTGCCGAGCGCGCCGGATGCCTTGGCGCGCACTTCGTCGTCCGGGTCACCCAGCGCACGGACAAGCACCGGGAATCCACGATGTGACTGTACTTCCCCCAGCACGCTGGCTGCCCATGCACGCGCGTGATGGCGGCCACCTTCGTCGAGCAGCGCCAGCATCGGCCCCACCGCATCCTCCCCGTGCCGCGCAAGAATGTCCGCGATGCGGGGCGTCAACCACACTTCCGACGATCGCAGCGCCTGCACCAGCGGCTCAACCGCGCGCGGATCGGCGATGCGCGCCAGCGCCCGCAGTGCGATCTCGCGCACGTCGGCGTCCTCGGCGCGGGCCGCCGCCACGGTCTCGAGCAGCGGGGTCACCGCCTTGGCACTGCCGACGCGCCCCAGCAGTTCGGCGGCGAAGGCGCGGTCGCGCCAGCGGCGGGCATTGCGCAGGCGCTCGATGTACTTGTCTACCAGGCCGAGGCGGTCGTAGGCGTCGAGCAGCCAGGCGGGCCGCTCGGTGGTGGTGCGGGCCTGCTCCTCGAGGACCGCTTCCAGCGCTTCGAAGTCGCGAAGAGTACCCAGCTGATGGATGGCGGGTTCGAGCAGCTCGCGCTCACGGGTCGCGAGCCCCGCGACCATGTCGCGATACGGCCCCTTGCGTGCGGCAAGCCGGCGCTCAAGCCGGTTGAGGATGGCGGTATACACCAGCCAGGCAACGACCGACAACACGAGCAGCACCGCCATGGCGAGCGCGGTGTACAGAATGATCCTGAGGAAGTTCATGGAGGTGGAGCCCGATGACCTGCTGCAGCCAGGCAACGGTGCAACAGTTCACGCTCCACGACATCATCGCCAATAACCAGGACGAGCCCGGCCATACCCCCCCGCCTGCGCTCAGCCCTTCGCTTCGTCCAGGAACGTGAGCGTTGGGCGGTGAAGGACAACGGTTTCAAGTGCTTGGTGCACTGCAGGATCAAGAACCGTGCCCAGCAGGTCGCGCATGCGCTCCACCGCCATGGCCGGAGGCATCTTCTCCTGATATGGCCGGCTGGTGGTCAAGGCATCGTAGATCTCGACCGCGCCGATGATGCGCGCGCCGAAGGGGATGGCGTCGCCGGCAAGCCGGTCAGGGTAGCCCTCACCGTCCCAGCGCTCGTGGTGACTGCGAACGAACTGAATGACATTCTTGAGGTGTACCAGCGGTGCGAGGATCTGGGAGCCGACCACCACGTGCTGCTTCACGTGCTCGAACTCCTCGTCGGTGAGCGGCCCCTGCTTGTTCAGGATCTCCTCGCGGATCCCGATCTTGCCGATGTCGTGCAGCCGACCGGCGGTCCGGACCCGCTCGATGTCCTCATCGGTGAAGCTCATTTCAGCCGCGATGGTGGCTGCCATGTCGGCGACCCGGGCCGAGTGGCCCCGAAGGTAAGGATCCTTGGCCTCGAGCGCATTCACCAGCGCCTCGAGCGTCGCGACCGATATCCGCTCAAGATTGGCGCGCTCCAGCCGCACCTCGGCGGCCTTCACCGCCACTTCTTCCTTGAGCCACCGATTGATCTCCTGGTCCTCGAGCCGGGTATGGCGCCGGTCGAGCGCACGTTGCAGTGCGCGGTCCAGTACCTCGAGGTCGATCGGCTTGGTGAGATAGTCCGTGGCTCCCCGCTGCATGCAGAGCGCCGCGGCGGTGGCGTCGTTGACTGCGGTGAGGATGAGCAGCGCGATGGCGGGCTCCAGCTGCATCACCTGGGGGACCAGGTCGATGCCGCTCGCGTCGGGCAACATCACATCCAGCAGCATGCCGGTGATCTTGCGCCGTTCCAGCGCTTCGAGGGCTTCAGCGCCGGTCGCGGCGGTGACCACTTCGTAGCCGCGCCCGGTGAGATACCGTTTCAGGGCACTGCGGATTGCATCTTCGTCGTCCACCACCAGGATGGCGACGGGGCCGTCAGCTCGTACCACGGAAGCTCCAGGCAAGTCGCTGGTTCAAGGTAGGGAGTCGGGCCTGCGAAGGACAGGTGGCCCGCTCAACGTTCGTCGATGAACTCGACCTCGACCCGCTCGGGGATGATGGCCGCAGCCCACGCGCGATCGAGCAGCAGCCGTACCGCCTGGCGGCCACGCTCGCCATAGCTGACCGTCCAGTCGTTGACGTACATGCCGACGAAGGTATCGGTGCGCTCGGCGCCGATCCCGCGGTTGAAGCGCGCGGCGTGCTCCAGGGCAGGAGCGCGGTGAGCCAGCGCGTACTCGATGCTGGCGCGGAGGTCGCGGGCCACCTGCGCTACTACCTTGGGGCCGAGGTCGCGACGGACCACATTCCCGCCCAGCGGCAAGGGCAACCCGGTGTCGTTCATCCACCACTCACCGAGGTCCTGCCAGAGGTGGAGCCCCTGGTCCTGGAAGGTGAGCTGGCCCTCGTGGATCAGCAGCCCCACGTCCACCTCGCCGGCGGCCACCGCGTCTTCGATGGTGTCGAACGCCATCACCACCGGCTCGAGATCGGGCTGGTAGAGCTGGAGGGCCAGGTAGGCCGTGGTGAACTTGCCGGGGACGGCCACCCGCTTGCCGCGCAGCGCGGCCTGGGCGTCAGCCGGCGCCGGCTCGCGCGCCACCAGCCGGGGACCGTAGCCGTCGCCCATCGAGGATCCGGAATCCAGCAGCGCGTAGCTGCGCCAGAGGTAGGCGTATGCATGGATCGACACCGCCGAGACCTCGAGCTCGCCGTTGAGCGCCCGCCGATTGAGGGACTCGATGTCGGAGAGTTCGTGCTCATACCGCAGGTCGCCGGTATCGATCAGGCCTTCCGCCAGCGCGTAGAACATGAACGCGTCATCGGAGTCGGGACTGTGGGCGACGTGAATGGTCTGGGGCATCAGAGTAGAAGAGTTAGAAGACGTAGAAAATGTAGAAGAGGGGCTTAGTTGCTGCCGGCTCGCTGCCTGAAGTCGTCGAGGACGTCCCTGTGGTCGGCGTATTCCTCACGGCGCTGGGTTATCTCGGAATCCCAGGCCTCGCGAAAGTCCGTACGTGCCGCCGCCAGCGCGGCGGTGTTCCCGGTCAATTCCGCGACGTCGCCCTGAACCACACGGGCGAGGAGATGGTTCGGCACCGCATCGAGGATGGTGTCGGCCAGCGCCAGCGCCTCATCGAACTGCCCCACCTGGGCATTGAGGACGGCGGCATGATAGCGGTCGTCCAGGGTGGGCGCGGGCAGCTGGGCGTAGGCGCCCAGCGCCATGGGAGTGAAGTTGACCACCGTGGCGCTGTCGCGCTGGGACGCGGCGGTCATCACCCGATTGTTGAGCCGGAGAAACCGCTCTTCCGGCGAAAGGGCGCTGATGTCAGGCGCCTGCCCGGTAGGGAGATTCCCGCCAGGATCCGGAGTGTTGCCGCCCGGCGCCACGTTCCCCGCGTTGCCCATCGACGGCGGCGGAGCGGTGCTGGTCCCCTTGATCATCCGCCAGCCGATCACACCCAGCAGCGCCAGTGCCACGACCGATGCCACCAGCCAGGCGGTGCGCTCGGGATTGGAGGTGCGGGTGGCGGCGCTGGCGGCGCCTGCAGGTGCTCCACAGCGGTGGCAGAACCGAGCCTGGGCCGATAGTTCGGCGCCACAGGATGGGCAGAAACGGGCGGGCATGGGGGGGACCTTAAGGGGGGTGTTGGTCAGTGTGGGAGTATTGGGCAGTGTGGGAGTGTTGGGCAGTTGTGGCGCCGCATGGCGAGTCTGTCTGGTAGCGCATACATTCACCCACTTCCCACATCCCACTTCCCACTGCCCACTGCCTTTTGACAACCCGTCCGCCCCTCACCGATTTCCCCCGCTCCCTCGCCGGCGCCACGCGCGACGACGTGCTGGCGCTGGCCGAGCAATTCGGCGTCGATTTCCTGCGGCTGCAGTTCACAGACGTGCAGGGAATCAACAAGAACGTCGAGGTGCCGAAGAGCCGCTTCGCCAAGGCGCTGGAGGGCGAGATCATTTTCGACGGTTCCTCGATCGAGGGATTCGTGCGGATCGAGGAGAGCGACATGCTGCTCAAGCCCGATCTCGCGACCTTCCGGGTGCTTCCCGGCGAGGACGAGAGCGGGCGGGTGGCGCGGCTCATCTGCGACATCCACACCCCGGACGACGCCCCGTTCGACGGCTGCCCCAGGCTGACGCTGAAGCGGCAGCTGGAGCACGCGTCGGAGCTGGGGTTCGAAATGATGGCGGGATGCGAGGCGGAGTTCTTCCTGTTCGAGCGGGGGCCCGACGGCGGCGCCACCACCGATACCCA
>JAICQR010000146.1 GCA_025937755.1 Gemmatimonadales bacterium
AGCGCGTGCACCTTGTTCGGTGCGAAGCCGAGCGAGACGTTCCTGACCGCGGTGAACTTGCCGTACATCGCCGTGAGCTTCTCGGTGGCGATGCGCGCCGGGACCTCATCCATTCGGTGCACGCCGGCTGAGGGCGACACGGGCGCCAATGCTGAGCGCGAGGACGACAAGGATGAGGACGAGAGCGGCAGCCCAGGCGAAGCGATGCCATTCCTCGAATGGACCTGTGGCATAGGTAAACACCGTGAGCGGGAGCGCCGCCATCGGCTCATTGGGGTTGGTGATCATGTACTGACTGCCCAGCGCCGTGAACAGCAAGGGCGCGGTCTCGCCGGCGATGCGCGCCACGGCGAGGAGGCTGCCGGTGATGATACCGGGCAGCGTGGTGCGAAGGACGATAGTGAGGCTGGTGCGCCAGCGGGGATAGCCCAGCGCCAGCGCGGCCTCGCGCAGCGAGTTGGGCACCAGCCGGATCATCTCCTCGGTGGTGCGCAGCACCATGGGGATCATGAGCATCGCGAGGGCGGCGCTGCCGGCCAGTCCCGAGAAGTGCTTCTGGGTGGCGACGATCCAGGCCCAGGCGAAGACACCCACCACAATGGACGGCGTGCCGTTCAGCACGTCGGCCATGAAGCGCGTGACCCACGTGATCCGGCTGGCGGGATACTCGGCGCAATAGATGCCCGCGGCGATGCCCACGGGCAGCCCGATGGCCGATGCGATGCCCACGATGATGAGCGTGCCCACGATGGCGTGCGCCACACCACCGCCGCTCTCACCCGCGGGGGCCGGCATGCTGGTGAAGAACTCGAAATTGAGGCTGCTGGCGCCCTTGATGACGAGGTCGGCAAGAATCAGCACCAGCGGGAGCACCGCGAGCAGGACCGCGGCGCCCATGATGACAACCATGGCGTTGCTGCGGACCCGGCGCCAGGCGCGGCGGTCCCGAATCAGGCCCATCTCAGATGGCCTTGCTTCCGGCGGCGGACCCGCGGGCGACGCGCCAGATGAGCAGCCGGGCCACGGCGTTGACGATCACGGTGACCGCAAAGAGCAGCAGGGCGACGTACGCCAGCGCCGCCAGGTGGAGATCGCCAACCGCTTCACTGAATTCGTTGGCGATCGCCGCCGCCATGGTATAGCCGGGCGCGAAGAGCGACGCCGAGATCTCGTGGCGATTGCCGATGACCATTGTGACCGCCATGGTCTCCCCCAGCGCGCGGCCGAGGCCGAGGATGATGGCGCCAAAGATGCCGGAGCGAGCGTATGGGAGCACCGCGGTGCGTACGGCCTCCCAGCGGGTGGCGCCCAGCGCCAGCGCTGCTTCGCGCTGGCTGTTGGGCACTGCCACCAGCACCTCGCGCGCCACTGACATGATGTAGGGCATCACCATGATGGCCAGAATGATGCCGGCGGTGAGCATCGACGGTCCGTAGATCGGGCCCTCGAAGAAGGGCAGGAACCCGAGCAGGCGCTCGAGAAACGGAAAGACGGTAGTGCGGAGCAGGGGGATCAGCACGAAGATGCCCCAGAGGCCGTACACCACGCTGGGAATCGCGGCCAGCAGGCCGATCACGAACGCAACCGGCTGGCGGATCCGCATCGGCGCGAACTCAGTGAGGAATATCGCAACGCCGAGCGACAGCGGAACGGCGATGAGCAGCGCCAGGAACGACGACAGCAGCGTTCCGAACACCAGCGGGACCGCACCGAAATTCTCGGCCACGGGGTCCCAGGCGCTGGTGGTGATGAAGCCGAGCCCGAACCGGTCGATGGCCAGCCGGGCGCCGGACCAGAGCTCGAAGACCAGGAACGCCAGCAACACCGGAATGGCGATCGCGGCCAGGGTGAGGACCACCCGGAAGACGCGGTCGCCATTGCTCTGGCGTTCGAGCGAAACACCGGCCGCCGGCTCGTGAGCCGGCGGCCGGGCTGTATTGAGTGCGGCGGGAGCGGTCACAGCGATCCCAGCCGAGCCTCGACCAGTTCGATCACCGGCATGGGCAGCGGCGCATAGTGGAGGTCGGCCGCCATCCGCTGGGCCTCGGGGCTGATCATCCAGGTGATGAAGTCCTTGATGAGCCGGGCTTCGGTGGTATCGGCATTCTCCGGCCGCACCAGCAGCCAGGTGAAGGATGCGATGGGATACGCGGCCTCACCGGCGGCGTTGGTGATTGAGATCCGGAAATCGGTGTCGGCCGCGAGCTGCCCGGTGGCGGCGGCGGCCGACACGCTGTTCAGTGACGGTTCGATGAAGTTGCCCGACGCGTTCCGGACGTCGGCGTAGGGCAGCCCGTTGCTGATGGCGTAGATCAGCTCGACATACCCGATGGTGCCCGGCGTCTGCTTGACCTGCTGGGTGACGCCCTCGTTGCCCTTGCCACCGAGACCGGTGGGCCAGCTGACCGACGTGGCGGCGCCCACCTTCTGCTGCCATTCGGGCGAGACCTTGGAGAGATAGTCGGTGAAAATGAAGGTGGTTCCCGATCCGTCCGATCGGTGCACCACCAGGATATCGTCGCCCGGCAGGCTCACGTTGGGGTTGAGTGCGGCGATGCGCGGGTCGTTCCACTTCCTGATCTTGCCGAGGAAGATGTCGGCGATGATCTCGCCGTCCAGCCGCAGCCGAGTCTGGCCCAGCGCCGGCAGGTTGTAGGTCACCACGTCGGCGCCCAGTACGGTGGGCACGTGGAGCACGTTACCCGACACCGCGGCAATCTGCTCATCGGTCATGGGGCCGTCGGTGGCGCCGAAATCCACGGTGCCCTCGGTGAACTGCCGGATGCCACCGCCGGAGCCGATGCTCTGATAATTGATGCGGACGCCGGTCTGGCGGGCATAGGCATCAAACCACTTGGTATAGATCGGATTGGGGAACGTGGCCCCGGCGCCGGTGAGGGCGACTCCCGAGGGGATGGCATTGGAATCGCCGCCGGCGCTGCTGCCGTCGCCGCCACCACAGGCGGCAACCAGGATGGCGAGGCCAAGGGAGGTTGTAGCTCGTGCAGAGGTCGGATGCATTCGGGCTCCAGTACGGCCGGTGAAAGGTCGGTGCAGGTCGCGCTACCAGAGAATCTCGAGCTGCAGCAGGCCCTGGGTCGCCGCGGCCTCCGCCGCTGGAGTCGGAGCCGCCGCTTCGTATTCGACATGATCCACGTCCGCCAGCACCCGAAGATGTGGCGTGACGGCATACGACACCCCTCCGATATACCGCGTGGCGCGGTCGCCGGCGAGATCGGTGTTCGGGTCCACCACGTCCACCCGCCCGACCAGCGCGACCCTGCTGCCGGGGATTCGCAGGACACCGAACGCGGTGACGAGACGACCGTTGATGGTCTCCAGGTCGGGCGCGCCGCCGTCCTCGGGATTGTCCTCGCGGTCGCCGGTCACGGCGTACTCGGCCGCCAACGTCGCCAGCTTGCTCTTCCATGAGAGCATGCCCGCTGCCCGGCTCCGGACTCCACCGCCGGTGGGGGCACCGTAGTGGCCCAGGGCGCTCAGCCGCACGCCGCCGGTGCGTGACGGATCGTCGGTTTCGATCAGGCGCACCGAGGCGCGGGCGGCGGCGTCCTTGCGGCGGTCGCCTTCGAGGTCGTCGTAGCCCTCTCCATTGAAGACACCCGCCTGGACGCTGACCGCGTCGCGGTTCCAGCTGCCGTCCACGCCCAGCCCAAGGTCCGAAGACGTGAGGTAGCCGTTCCGGTCCAGAGCGATGCGGCCCTGCATCCGGTAGCCCCACATCGATTCCTCGAAGTCGACCCAGGGCGTCTGCATCAGCCCGGCAGTGACCCCGAGGCCGCCAGCCACCGGCCGCCAGGTGGCAAAGGCATACTTGAGCCGGAGGTCGAGCGAGCCATCAGCAACCCGGTACACATCCGACGTCACGCGTGAGGTCAGCCCATGACCTAAATCTCCCCGGACGTTGACATAGGCGCGGGTGAGGTCGAACGCGTTGTAGTCATCAGCTGCATCGGCAAACAGATATCCGTACTGGGCGTACACCACACCATCGACTTTCACCGTCGGGCGATCAGCGTCCCGATGTTGCGCCGCCGCCGGGAGCGCTACTCCGAGCCACAGTACCGCCATCCACCCCGCCGTCCGTCGGACCATGTACGCTCCATGCGTTCGGGTTTGCTGGGTACAACCAGCGTAACGAACGACCATGTGCGTAACAATCCGGCCCGTCTTGTGTCACAGACAGGTCACGAAGCTCGGTAGCGGCCTTCCGCAACAATCCGGCCGCCGTGACAGGATCGTTGCCGGAACGTGAGCAGTCGGAGACGTGCGCCGGGGACCTTCATCGCGTCCACAACAAGGGTTTGCACGATGGTGCGAGTGCTTCGCTCGCTTGGCGCGCTGGTCGTAGTGCTGATGATGGGTGTGATGCTGCCGGAATCCGCCGCGGCGCAAGCGGCGCAAGCGGCGCTAGCGGCGCCTGGGCGGCTGGTCGGTCGGGTGGTGGACGCGTCGCAGGGCGCGCCCATCGCCGGAGCCGAGGTGGCCGTTGTCGGGGGCACCGCCTCCGCGGTTACCGCGCTCGACGGCCGCTATACGATGAATAACTTGCCGGCCGGAACGGTTTCGGTCCGGGTGCGCATGATCGGCTACACCTCCAAAGTGGTGAGCGGCATCGCCATTCCGGCAGGCGCCGCCGCGGCGCAGGACGTGTCGCTCGAAGCGTCGCTGGTGCAGCTGGAGGAGATCACGGTCACCTCCGAGGCCGAGCAGGGCTCGGTGAGCCGCGCCATCGACGAACAGCGGAAC
>JAICQR010000154.1 GCA_025937755.1 Gemmatimonadales bacterium
TCCAGCGCCACCCGGTGATCGAAGATGTCGCTCAGCACCGCAGCCGCTTCACAGGCGCCATCGTCGTCGCCCGCCGCGATCAATGACGGCACCCGGCCGCGGGGACATCCGGTGAGCGCGAACAGCCCGCCGGCGTGCGCCGCCAATGCATCAAGCGATACCTGCGGCCGTCCCCGCGCCTGGTCCATCCGTCCGCGGGTCACCAGCTGGCAGAGATGACCGTACCCCTCGCGCGACTCGGCCAGCAGCGTGAGATGGGTGAGCGCCCCACTCCACTCCACCGTGAGTTCGACACCCAGGATGCCGCCGATGCCCGCCTCCCGCGCCGCCTCGGCGAAGCGCACCGCACCGCCCAGGTCGTCGTGATCGGTCAGTGCCAGTGCCGGATAGCCCAGCTCCCGCGCGCGCTCCACCATCGCCTCGGGCGTAGACGCACCGTCGAGGAGGGAGAAGCAGGTGTGGGCGTGGAGTTCGGTATACATGATCAGAGAGTGTGGAAGTGTCAGAGTGTGGGAGTATGGGAGTATGGGAGTGTGGAAGTCCTGGGCAGTGTGTACGCCGTACTGCCCAAGACTTCTGATACTCTCACACTCTGACACTCCCATACCCTACACTTTCATACTCCCACACTTCCAGTCAGTCCCACCACCCCTGCACATACCACTCTCCTGTGCCGCGTTCGTGATACACCAGCAGCGGGCCGCGGGCTGTCTCGCAGCGCCAGTAGTCGCGATGGTAGGGCCGGACGTCGGTGGGAGCCCACCAGTGGCCGGCCAGCCGCTCAGGTCCATCGGATCGCGTCACCAGGTGCGGCTGCCCATCCCACTTCACCACTGCGGGGGCACCAGCGCGCCGGGAGACCTTCACCGGCGCAGGCGACGCAAGCAGCCGGAACGCCGCCCCATTCACGCGGCTGAGAGCCGCTGCTCGGCCCGTGTCGCTTCGCGACACTGTACTCCCTTTCACGCTGTTGCTGTTCCCTTTTACGCTGCTGTCGTCCCACCCACCCTGCTCTTCGATTCTATGTCCGTCATCACGCGCCACCGGCCGCACGACGGAGTCCGCACCCAGCGCGGCGCGGAGCCGGGCGAAGACTCCTTCCATGGCGGCGGCATCGCGCCACAGCGGGCGCAGCAGGTCGCCCTGTTCCTCGGCGAGAGTAGCGGTCTCCCGCACCAGCACGGTTATCGCGCGCACCGGCGCCTCCAGCCGCACCGGCTCCAGCATCGCCCGGCACTGATCAAAGAGCGGCGCTGCCCGTGCGGCTGGCTGCGCCAGCACCACCGCCACCTCGGTGGGTGCCAGCCTGGCCCCGGTGACATCGCGCCCATCGAGGTCGAGCCGGAGGGTGAGCGCCGCGATGGCGCTGCGCTGCTGCGCGGCGGACGTGACCAGTCGCTCAAGTCCTGCGCGCAGCAGGAAGAGCACCGGCTCGAGCGTGTCAGATGGGTCGGGCAACTCGAGTGTGACGCTGAGCGCCTCGGGCAGCGCGGCCAGCACCGGCCGGCGACGGTCCTCTCCCCGCGCTAGTCGCTGGGCCCGGAGCCCCTCACGTCCCCAGCGGCGCTCGACCTCTCCCGCGGGCAGCTCGGCAAAGGCGCCGGCGGTGGTGAGTCCCAGAGCCACCAGCGCCTCGCGCAGTTCGTCGTCCATGGGGATGAGCGAGAGCGGCGCCCGCCGGAGCAGCCGGGCAGAGCCACCCTTCGGCACCGCATGCAACGGGCGGCCGTGAGACAGCCGTACCATGGTGGCTACATGCGCGGCTATGCAGGTGTCGGCCACCGCCACCCGTGCCGCGGAATGGTGCTTCGAGGCGATGGCCAGCAGCTGGCGCAGCAGCGCGCGTTCGCCTCCCATTCCGTCGAACCCCGATGCGCCGATCCACCAGACTCCCGGCGCGCCAGCGGCCGGCGTCACCTGGGGGCTCGCCGCCACCAGCTCGGCGCTCACCGCCAGCACCGCTCGCGCGATGACCCGCGCATCCCACTCGCGCCACTCGAGCTCCGGCGCCGCCGCGCGCGCGGCCGTGAGGGTCATGCCCTGCACCACACCCGCGGTACGTGCCCCCGCCGAAAGCGCGCGCACCCGGGTACCCGCGATCAGCGCACGGCAGGCATCGTCCCAACCGGGGGCCTCACTCCACGCCGCAGCGATCGGGAATCGGGGAATGCGCACACAGGCGACGCGCCAGGATAGTTTCAATATGAAACACCAAAACCGAAGAAAAACCGAACTTGGTGGGAAGTTACTCTGGCGAGGTCAGGTGGGGTAGGCGGGGTCCGTGCTCCGGAAGCATGGGATTAGTCGGCAGACCTATTTCAACTGGAAGGCGAAGTACGGCGGGGCGTCGGTGGGGGCGGTTCCCCCCGAGATTAGGACATCGCGGACTCTTGTCTGGCGGGTAGGTTAGGGTCGGCCCATGGGCTCCGGGCAGGGGCCAGGAGGGCAGACCCGATGCGTCGCAGTCGTTTCACCGAGGAGCAGATCCTCATGGCCGTTCGCCAGGTGGAGGGCGGCACTCCGGTGGCGGACATCTGTCGCAAGCTGGCGATCACCGAGGGCACGTTCTATCGCTGGAAGAAGCAGTTTGCCGCGCTCACGCTGGTCGACTGACTGTCTCGGTGCGCTGCGGCTCGGCGCTGTCATGGGCCACGAACTGCAGTGCGCTCTGTGGCGGCAATCGAAAACAAGTACATCAGAACCGACACTGGCACCCAAGTCGCCATCTCGACTGCCGTGGCTCGACCGCGCGTTGTCGCAAACTCCTTCAGCTCGTCTACTGTCATCCCAGCAAGGACTGCGCTCAAGACTTCGCCTGGCACGGCCGATACGACGATTAACTGCGATATGTCCGGATGACGCCAGTCAGTCCGCGAAAATCCGATGACGGCAGGAGAGGCGAGATTCCGGCGCACGCGAGTGCGAGTCGGGTAGCTGACCACCTGCCAGCCTGTCCATCATACGAATAGCGCATTGCGAAGGCTGCTGACTCGAACACGTCCTAATGATTCCGTAGCCTCGTCAGATCCTGTTCGTCTTCATCGACGTCGGCGGGTTGGCGCATCCACACAGCTCCCCAAGCACCGCCAATGAGCAGACCATACACGACACCTACTATCGCGATGCGTTTCAGCGATTCCTCCGGAAGCACCGCAACAGACAACACAAGCCCAACGACGGATCCGACAACGATTCCCGAACACACGCGGCCCCAGAAGCGGTACCTCCAGGGCCGGGTAAGTCCGTACGCGACGCCACTGACGGCGGCCGCACCCGCGTATAGCATTAACGATTCCAGAAGCGTCAATCCGACTCGCCTGACATTGGCACCGTCCGTTACCCAGTAACCAACCAGAACCCAAAGAGCAGCTAAGGTTGCAACTCCAAACGTGACCCTCCAACCCTCGCTCAACGCCGCTCGAAGCGATTTGCTGGTGCTCTTAGTCATGGTGCATTAGAAGCACTTGGTAATCATGTCATTGACGGCCAGCACGGTACCACCACCGGGAAAGAGCTCAATCACTGTACGGGCGGTGCTGGCGTCGAATATAGTACCTCCGATCCCTGCGGCCAGCAGACCGTCCGCCTCGAGCGATAGCGCCGATGCCTCACTGTGTACCCTCAGGCCTGCGCCGAAGCGAACGCTGGCGTCTGCTCTGCTGCCTTGCCGGAAAGCTAGCCGCATATGGTCGAACTGGTGCACGCTAGTCGCTGCCAGGGATCGCGCCCGTGAAGCCAGCCTTACGGCATTAGTAGCTTGCTTCACCCCAGGCAGCAGAAGATCTAGGGCTCCCTGCAGTGCGATGTTTCCGATCGCCAGGTAGCACGCCTTTCTCTCTTCTTGTGCTGCATTGGTCGCAGAAACTTTTTCACGCGGAGCGCTTCCATTGCTCCATGTTGCGCCGTTGCCTCCTCGCATTCCGCGGGCGATGGTAACGAGGCCGTAGACTTCGGGTGACCCCGAGTTGATCTCAATGTCGTCGAGTCTTGGCACCCACGTGACGCAGGTCTTGCCGTCCCGATGAAAGCGACCCGCAACGCCATTGGCGTCTGTGCAGGGATCCAGAGGTCCAAGACCCGACGGATCCCATAGGTTCACCGGATCATTCCCGGCATACGCATACAGGTTCAGCCCGCCCGCGATCCCGATCGGATCCTCCGACAGGAAGCGGCCGAGTTGAGGATCGTAGTACCGGGCTCGCATGGAGTAGAGGCCCACCTCCTGGTTGTACTGTTGCCCCGCGAACTTGAGCCGGGTCTGGAGCCCGGTGTCCGCCGCCACCTCACCCCAATCCGCAGATGACA
>JAICQR010000151.1 GCA_025937755.1 Gemmatimonadales bacterium
ACCGGCGGGAGCGTCACCTACCAGGGCGAAGACCTGCTCGAGCTGGAGCCGGAGGAGCGGGCCCAGAAGGGCATCTTCCTCGCGTTCCAGTACCCGGTCGAGATCCCCGGCGTTTCCAACGCCTACTTCCTGCGTGCGGCCTACAACGAACTGCGCAAGGCGCGGGGCCAAGAGGAAGCCGATCCGATCGACTTCATGGACATCCTCGAGCAGAAGCTCAAGGTGGTCGAGTGGGGTCCGGAGATCATGAGCCGCGCGGTGAACAGCGGCTTCTCCGGTGGCGAGAAGAAGCGCAACGAGATCCTCCAGATGGCGGTGCTCGAGCCGACGCTCGCGATTCTGGACGAGACCGACTCGGGCCTCGACATCGACGCGCTGCGAATCGTGGCGGGCGGCGTCAACCAGCTTCGCAGCCCCGAGCGCTCGTTCATCGTGGTGACCCACTACCAGCGGCTGCTCAACTACATCGTGCCCGACTACGTGCACGTGCTGGCCGACGGCCGGATCGTCAAGTCCGGTGGCAAGGAGCTGGCGCTGGAGCTCGAGGCGCGGGGCTACGAATGGGTGGCGGAACACGCCGCCGCGGGGGCCGGGGCGTGACTGCAGCTCCGTACCTCCCCGAATTCGAGGCTTTCGCGGCCAACGGCGGCGCCAGTCCCGCCTGGCTGGCACCGCTCCGCAAGCAGGCCTTTGGCCGTTTCGCCGAGGTCGGGTTTCCGACGTCCAAGGACGAGGAGTGGCGCTTCACCTCGGTGACGCCGATCGCCGGGCGGCAGTTCTCCGCGCCGCCGGCAGCATCGGTCACCGCAGCCGAGCTCGAGCCGTTCATTTTCGGCCATCCCGAATGGCCCCGCCTGGTATTCGTGAACGGCCGCTATGATGCCGGCCTGTCGCACCTCCCGGGCCTCGCCGCCGGCGTGCGCTGTGGCCCACTGGCCGAGGCGCTTTCGACAGATCCCTCACTCGAGGCGCACCTCGCCCGGCATGCGCCGGTGGAGCAGAGCGCCTTCACCGCGCTCAACACTGCCTTTCTCCGGGAAGGCGCATTTGTCCATGTGCCGGCCGGCGTGCAACTCGACGACCCGATCAACGTGCTCTTCGTGAGCACCCGCGAGGCGTCTGACTCGGTCACCCATCCCCGGAATCTCTTCCTGGTGGATCGCGAGGCGCGCGCCTCGATGGTCGAGAGCTACGTGACGCTGGCGCCGGGTGCGACCTACTTCACCAACGCAGTGACCGAAGTAGTGTCCGGGCCCGGCGCCTGGACCGAGCACACCCGAATCCAGCGCGAGAGCGAATCCGCGTTTCACGTGGGGCTGACCCACGTCGAACAGGACCGTGACAGCCACTATCGGTCGTTCACCCTGGCCATGGGCGGCGCCCTGGCTCGGCACAACCTGCACGTGCGGCTCAACGCGCCCAACGTCGAGACCCTGATGTATGGGCTCTACCTGACTCGCGGCGAGCAGCTGGTGGACAACCACACCGCCATCTACCACGACCATCCCGACTGCCGCAGCTGGGAGGTCTACAAGGGTGTGATGCAGGACAAGTCGCGTGCGGTGTTCAACGGCAAGGTGTTCGTCGAGCCGGAGGCACAGCGCACCGATGCCAAGCAGACCAACCGCAACCTGCTTCTGTCTCGCGGTGCCCGGGTCGATACCAAGCCGCAGCTGGAGATCTTCGCCGACGACGTGAAGTGCACCCACGGCGCCACGGTGGGCCAGCTGGACGAAGTCGCGATGTTCTATGCCCGGAGCCGGGGCATCCCGGCGCAGGCTGCCCGGCGGCTGCTGACCCATGCCTTCGCGGCGGAAGTGGTGGCCGAGGTGGCGCTGGAGCCGGTGCGGGAAGAGCTGGAGCGGCTGGTGCACGAGCGGCTCAACCTGCTTTCCGAGTGACCATGGCCACGGTGCTGGACGGCTCGACGGCTCGGCGGCTCGGCGGCTTGGAGATACACCGCCAGGACTTTCCGATTCTTGCCACTCGCCGGAACGGCAAGCCGCTGGTGTATCTCGACAGCGCCGCCACCAGCCAGAAGCCGCTGGCGGTGCTCGAGGCCGAGCGGCAGTTCTACGAGACCGCCAACGCCAACATCCATCGCGGCGTCTATCACCTCAGCGCCGAAGCCACCCGACTCTACGACGAGGCGCGGGAGAAGCTGGCGCGCTACCTCGGCGCCGAGCACGCGCACGAGGTGATTTTCACCCGTGGCACCACCGAGGGCATCAACCTGGTGGCGCAGAGCTGGGGCCGGGCCAATCTCAAGCCGGGCGACGAGATCCTTCTCACCGAGATGGAACACCACTCCAACATCGTGCCCTGGCAGCTGGTGGCGGGGCAGACCGGAGCGGTGGTGAAGGCAGCGCCGGTCACCGACCGGGGCGAGCTGGATCTCGACGGGTTCAAGAAGCTGCTGAACGGGCGCACCAGGGTTGTGGGCATCGGCCACGTGTCCAATGCCCTCGGCACCATCAATCCGGTGCGCGAAGTGGCCGACCTGGCCCATGGCGTCGGAGCGGTGGTGATGGTGGATGGCGCCCAGTCGGCGCCGCACCTGCCGGTGGATGTGAAGGCGCTGGGCGCCGATTTCTTCGCCTGCTCCAGCCACAAGATGCTGGGCCCTACCGGCATGGGCGCGCTGTATGGCCGCGCCGAGCTGCTGGACGCGATGCCGCCCTGGATGGGCGGCGGCGACATGATCGACCAGGTCACGTTCGAGCGGACCACCTTCGCGCCGCTGCCGGCCAAGTTCGAGGCGGGGACGCCCAACATCGCGGGTGCCATCGGCTTCGGTGCCGCTGCGGAGTACATCCAGGGTATCGGCCGGGAGGCGATCACTGCCCACGAGCACACGCTGCTGGAGTACGCCACCGCAGCGGTGAGCGACGTACCGGGGCTCAGGGTCGTCGGAACCGCGGACCAGAAGGCGTCGGTGTTGTCTTTCGTCATGGACGGCATCCACCCGCACGACATCGGCACCATCCTGGACGACGACAACGTCTGCATCCGCGCCGGCCACCACTGCGCCCAGCCGCTGATGCGCCGGCTCGGCGTGCCGGCCACGGCGCGGGCATCGTTCGCGCTCTACAACACGGAAGCGGACGCTGATGCGCTGGTGAAGGCGCTGCATCGGGCGCGGGAGTTGTTCGGCTGATGGCCACGATGAGCGAGCTGTACCAGAACGTCATCCTCGACCACAACCGGACGCCCAGGAACTTCCGGCAGATGGCGGATGCCACAGGCCACGCCGAAGGCCGCAACCCGCTGTGCGGCGACCAGCTGGATGTCTGGATCAAGGAAGACAGCGCCGGGAAAATAGAGGACGTCAGCTTCGAGGGCTCCGGCTGCGCCATCAGCAAGGCCAGCGCGTCGCTCATGACCCAGGCGGTGAAGGGGAAGACCCGCGACGAGGCGCTGGCGCTGTTCGAGCGGTTCCATGCGCTGGTGACCGGCCGGGGCAAAGACCAGGAAAAACTGGGCAAGCTGGAAGTGTTCAGCGGCGTCGCCGAGTTCCCGGTGCGGGTGAAGTGCGCCAGCCTGAGCTGGCACACGCTGAAGGCCGCGCTGGAGCGGAAGGAAGCGGTGACAACCGAATAACAGTGTGGAAGTATGAAAGTATGGGAGTATTGGGCAGTGTGACACACTCCCATACTCTCATACTCCTACACTCCCACACTCAACAACGACCTTTCATTACCAACGGAGTTTTGTCATGCCTTACCCGCCGGCCCTGGTAGCCCCGATGCGTCAGGAAATGACCGACATGGGAGCTTCCGAGCTCATCAGTCCCGCCGAGGTGGACGCCGTCCTGGCTGACCACCGTGGGACCACCCTGGTGTTCGTGAATTCGGTGTGCGGCTGCGCGGCGGGCAACGCCCGGCCGGCGCTGGCCGAGGCGCTGAAGCACGACACCAAGCCCGACCGGATCGTGACCGTGTTCGCGGGCCAGGACCTCGACGCCACCGCGCGGGCTCGGCAGTACTTCGCCGATTACCAGCCGTCGTCGCCGTCGGTGGCGCTGCTGCGGGACGGCGAAGTGGTGCACTTCGTACACCGGCACGAGATCGAGGGCCGCCATCCGCAGGCCATCGCGGAGAACCTCACCACCGCCTTCGACAAGTTCTGTGGCGCAGTCGCCTGAGGCGGGGTTCGCCTACCACAAGAACCGGCAGGAACTCCACGGCGTCACGGTGGTGGTCACCGGGGTATCGGGCACGACCTGGGTCGGCCGGTTCCACGAGCAGAATGCCGAGGGCGTGGTGCTGAAGGACGTCGGCATCCACGACGGGTCCGCGGGGCCGCTGGAGAGCTGGCTGGATAAGTCGAGGAAGTTCGGGATTCGGGTGGACGAAAGGGTGGTGGTGGTGCCGGCCAGGGAAGTCGTCGGCATCGAGAGACTTATATAGAGCTACACCACGGAGCCACGGAGATCACAGAGGGCATGGAGAACATTCGTTGTTCTCTGTGCCCTCTGTGGCTCTGTGGTTGATGTGTTCCTACGGCTGCGCCGTAACCCGCAGGTACGGC
>JAICQR010000063.1 GCA_025937755.1 Gemmatimonadales bacterium
ACCTTGACGTCCACCATGGGGTAGCCCGCCAGCACGCCGTTCTCCAGCGCTTCCTTGATGCCCGCCTCGACCGGCTTAATGTATTCCCGCGGGATCACGCCGCCGACGATCTTGTCCTCGAAGACAAATCCGGCGCCGGTCTCGGCCGGCTCCATGTTGATGACCACATGGCCGTACTGGCCCTTGCCGCCCGACTGCCGCACGAACTTGCCTTCGATGTTCTCCACCCGCTTGCGGATGGTCTCACGGAAGGCCACCTGCGGCTTGCCGACGTTGGCCTCGACCTTGAACTCGCGCTTCATGCGGTCCACCAGGATCTCGAGGTGGAGCTCGCCCATGCCCGCGATGATGGTCTGGCCGGTCTCGGCGTCGGAACGCACCCGGAAGGTTGGATCCTCTTCCTGGAGCTTCTGCAGCGCCGTGCTCAGCTTGTCCTGGTCGGCCTTCGACTTGGGCTCGATGGCGACGTCGATGACCGGGTTGGGGAACTTCATCGCCTCGAGGATGATCGGCTTGTCCTCGTCGGAGAGCGTATCGCCCGTCCGGGTTTCCTTGAGGCCGATCGCAGCGGCGATGTCGCCTGCGAGCACTTCCTCGATCTCATCCCGCTTGTTGGCATGCATCTGCAACAGGCGGCCAATGCGCTCGCGCTTGTCCTTGGTGCTGTTGTAGACATAGCTGCCGCTCTTGAGCGAACCGGAGTAGACCCGGAAGAACGTCAGCCGGCCCACGTACGGGTCGGTGGCCACCTTGAAGGCCAGCGCGGAGAACGGCTGATCGTCACCGGTGGTGCGCTCGACCTGGGTCTCGTCGTGCTGCGGCAGATGGCCCACGATGGCGGGCACGTCGTCCGGCGACGGCAGGTAGTCGATCACCGCGTCGAGCAGCGCCTGGACGCCCTTGTTCTTGAACGAGGCGCCGCAGAGCACCGGCACCAGCCCGCCGTTGATGGTGGCCTTGCGGATAGCGAGATGAATTTCGTCCTCGGACAACTCTTCGCCGCCGAGGTACTTCTCCATCAGGGTGTCGTCGCTCTCCACCGCGGCCTCGAGCAGCTCGGACCGGAACTGTTCCACCTGGTCCTGATACGCCTCGGGAACCGGCATCTCGGTGAAGGTCTTGCCCAGGGTGGCCTCGTCAAAGACGACTTCGACCCGGCGGATGATGTCGATGTGGCCGGTGAAGAGCTCGCCCGAGCCCACCGGAATCTGGAGCGGAAACGCCTTCTTGGTGAGGCGGTCCCGGATCATGGCGAGGCAGCGATCGAAGTTGGCGCCGACCCGGTCCATCTTGTTGGCAAAGATCAGCCGGGGCACACCGTAGCGGTCGGCCTGGCGCCAGACTGTCTCGGTCTGGGGCTCGACGCCGGCCACGGAATCCAGCAGGGTCACTGCGCCGTCGAGCACGCGAAGCGAGCGCTCCACCTCGACGGTGAAGTCCACGTGGCCCGGGGTATCGATGATGTTGATGCGGTGCTGAACGCCGTTGCGGATCCAGAAACAGGTCGTGGCCGCGCTGGTGATGGTGATGCCTCGCTCCTGCTCCTGCTCCATCCAGTCCATCGTGGCCGCGCCCTCATGGACCTCACCGATCTTGTAGTTCTTGCCGGTGTAATAGAGGATGCGCTCGGTCGTGGTCGTCTTCCCGGCATCGATGTGGGCCATGATGCCGATGTTGCGATAATGATCGAGTGGCGTCGTGCGAGCCATGGTGGATCCGGTTCGTGAAGCAGTCAGTACCGAGCTCATCGTTCTCTCTGACGGCGGATGGATGTTGCCACCCACCAGCGAAAAAGCGGGGCGACCGAGCCGGGCAGCAGCCCGTGGTGTCGCTCCGCGCGCATCCGGGAGGGCTCGTAAGCCGTTCCCGGAACATTCCCGCACCTGAAGCCAGCTGGCCGAGGGCGAGACCGCGTTATCTGGAAGGCGAGAGGTGGCTCCGCAATCGCGAAGTCACGTCACCCGATGTCTGCACAGGGTCAAAAAACTCCTAAGCCACGGAAAAGTAATGGGGTTGCGGAGTACGTCAAGAGGGGCCGGCGGCGGAGGCCGAGAGGCGGCTTCAGCCGTCGCCTGGAGCGCGCGTTGCGGTCCCCCAGTTCCGCCCCTAGCTTCGCTAGGTGGCCGCCCGGCCACACTCTCCGGAGGCCCCATGGACCAGAGCGCTGCGCTTCGGATGCGCACGACCGACCTGCTCGCCCTGGCGACGGACGAACCCCTCCCGCCGCTGGACCAGCTGGTGCCACTGGTATTCGACCAGCTCCAGGCCCTGGCCCACCGCCAGCTTGCCCGCGACCCCAACAACGTCACCCTCCAGACCACCGCCCTGGTCCATGAGGCGTACCTCAAGCTGGTGGACGACCAGCGGGTCACCAGCCGGGGACGGGCCTATTTCTTCGCCGCCGCCGCCCGCGCCATGCGGCAGGTGTTGCTCGACGCTGCCCGCCGGCGGCGCTCAGCCAAGCGGGGGGGCGGCCTCCCGCTGACCACCCTGGGGGACGAGCAGGGCGGCGGGGTCGATGCGTTCGCGTCGGAAATCCTCGATCTGGAGGAGGCGCTCGAGGAGCTGGGCCGGCGCAACGTCCGGCAGATGCAGGTAGTGGAATGCCGGTACTTCGGCGGCATGAGTGTCGAGGAAACGGCGGCTGCGCTGGGAGTGTCGGAACGCACCGTCAAAGCCGACTGGGCCTTCGCCCGGGCCTGGCTGTATGACGCGCTGCGTGAGCCGGGCGATGACTGACGCCAGGCGACAGGCCCGGATCGAGGCGCTCTTCACCGACCTGCAAGGCGCCCCGCTCGATGTTCGGGAGGCGGCGCTGGCGGCTACCACCGATCGCGAGATTGCAGCCGAAGTCGCGAGATTGCTGAGAGCCGACGATCAACTGAACTCGGCCCGAGGCGCCTTCCTCGAGGGACTCGACGCAACCCGGGCGCATGCGCTCATGACCCCGCACGGCCCCCCAGAGAATATCGGGCGCTACCCTGTCGTGCGGCCCCTCGGCCGGGGCGGCATGGGAGAGGTGTATCTGGCCCGCGACCCGCGGCTCGATCGTCCGGTCGCCATCAAGCTGCTGCCACCCCATCTCGACCGCGACGCCAGCGCGGTTCGTCGCCTCGAGTCAGAAGCGCGCACCGCTTCGGCGCTGGACCATCCCAACCTTGCGACGGTCTACGAGATCACCGAGACCGAGGACGGCCGCGCATTCATCGTCATGGCCTACTACGACGGCGAGACCCTGCGGGATCGGTTGTCGCGGGGGCCGCTGGCGGTGGATGAGGCAATCGATGTGGCCATCCAGCTGGCTGAGGGACTGGACGCCGCGCACCGCAGCGGGATCATCCATCGCGACATCAAGCCGGAGAATGTGATGCTCACCGGTGAAGGTCGGGTGGTGATCCTGGATTTCGGCATCGCCAAGGCGGCGAGCGGCGATCTGGTGACCAGCGGACTACGCCGCGGTACGGCGGCCTACATGAGTCCCGAGCAGTCGCGCGGCGAGGCCACCGATCCCCGCACCGATATCTGGTCCACCGGCGTCGTGGTGCACGAACTGCTGACCGGCTCCCGACCGTTCGCGGGTGAGGGGAGCGCGCTGGTGCACGCGATCCGCGAGGACCCGCCTGCACCGCTGGCGCCCGGACGCAGCGGAGTTCCACCTTCACTGGCGGAACTGGTCCGGCAGTGCCTCGCCAAGACTCCTGGCTCGCGCCTGAGGTCCGCTGGCGAGCTTGCCGCTGCGCTCAGGGCCATCCGCGATGGACGTACCCCCGCGCTGGCGACGCGCAGGACTAGCATCGCGGCGCTCGCCGGCATCGCGGCGCTGATCACCGCGATCGTAGCGCTGGTCTGGAATGCCCGGGAGTCGCCGGCCGATGCGGCGCTGGTGACAACGTCGGCGACAGCGGCCCCGGGTATCGCCGTGCTCCCGTTCGAGGTGCGTAGCGACGCGCTCGATGTCTGGCGGGAAGGCATGGTCGACCTGCTAGCCGCGAACCTGGACGGCGTGGAAGGGCTGCGCGCAATCGATAGCAGGACGGTGCTGGCTCGCTGGACGAGAGCCATGGCGATCGAAGATGCGGGCGACCTCGCCGCCGCCCTCGCCGTGGCCAGCGATGTCGGGGCGAGATACGCCGTGGTGGGCAGCATGATATCGAATGGCGATGCGCTACGAGCGGCGGTGCGGGTGCATTCGGTCACCGATGGCGCGCGGCTCGCCTCGTTCAGCGTGGATGGCCCGGCGGACAGCCTGTTCTCCCTGGTGGACCGGATCACCATCAATGTGCTCGCTGCCGTCTGGCAGGGAAGCGAGCGACCCGCTGCCGAGGTGAATCTCGGCAGGATTACCACCCGATCACTGCCGGCGCTGAAGTCGTTCCTGAACGGGGAACGATTGCTGCGACATGGCGATTATGCCGAGGCGGTGGCCGAATATCGTGACGCCGTCATCGCCGACACCGGCTTCGCCTTCGCATACTACCGCCTCGGCCTGGCACAGGTGTGGATCGGTGCGACCGAGGATAGCGCGTTCACATGGGAACGGGCGCTGCGGGAAGCCGTGCGGCGCTCGGCGCAGCTGCCCGAGCGTGAACGGTTCCTGGTGCGCGTTGCGCTCGCGGCGCAGGTACCGGCACCGGAAAATATGCGGACCACGCTGGAGCTGGCGCAGCGTGCGGTGGAGCGGTACCCCGACGAGCCAGATGCATGGTACTTCCTGGGCGACATTTATTATCACCAGGGCGACCAGTTGCGCTTGCCGCCGTACGCGGCCGACTCCGCACTCCAGCGTGCGCTTTCGCTTGATCCAGCGATGGCCATGTTGTATGAGCACATGATCCAGAACGCGGTGGACGTGTCATTCGATAGCGCACGCGCGCGCCAGTTGCTCAACTCGTATTCGAAACTGGCAGCGCCGCACCGTGTCAGGCGTCTGGAACTGGCATACGACTTCGCGTTCGGGGATTCAGCCAGCAAGCGCGAGGCCCTGACATACTTCGCCACCCTGACCGAGAGCGAGCGAGTCTCCACCATCTGGCCGCTGCGCAACCTTCGGTTCGGCGACGTACTTGAACTGGCACTCGGGGACTACGACCGCTGGGAGACTGGTGACAGCCTCATGGCGGCCGAGCGGCTTCTTCAGCAAGCCATCGATCACGGGGACGTGCGCCGGGCAACCCGTCTCCTGACCGCGCGCCAGTTGCTCGGAGCGCATGCTGCACTGCACGCCTACCGCGCGAGACTTGGCGGCCTGTCACTCCCTGACGCCGTGTCCCGGACAGCGCTACGGATGCCGCCGGCCGGCGCAGAATTGCCGCTGAACGCCGCGGGGTTCCAGGTTGCCGTCGCTGGCGCGGTGGCCGCCGAAGAGGGGCGTTGGGATGAGCACGCATCGGCGCTGACACGACTCGAGACGATGGTCCAGCTGGCGCGGGAGCGATCGGACACGGCTACCGAGCGCTTCATCGGTGGCATCCACGCTGGCCTGCGGGGGTACGGACTTGGCATCCGAGGCCATCGCAGACAGGCGCTGTCACTGCTCGTTGCCGGGCAGGAAGACGCGACCGGGGGGGAGTCGATCTCGGGGGACGCGTGGAACGCCGTCATGCGCTGGTGGATTGGTGACCTGCTGGAACAGGAGGGGCGGCTGAGTGACGCTGCCCGGTACTTCGGCTCCATACGCCATGATGCGTTCGCGGCCGAGCGAGTGGCGCCGGTGTTCGAGCAGCTGGGGCGGATGGAGGAAGCACGGGAGGCGTACACGCTCGTCGCCGAGGCGTGGCAGCACGAACGCGCACACCCGGCAATGCAGCGCCGCGCGGCCGCGGCGCGAGCGGCGGCACAGCGGCTGGCCCCTCGCGTTCAGGGCGTGCGCACGCCGAACACCGGGGCCAGTCCGCTTGGCACGCTGGCGGGCACCGTCCGCAACTGAGGCGCGAGCCCGGACCCGGGATCGGTGAGCGCCCGGAGAAACGCCACCACTGCGGCCACCTGGGCGTCCGACATTCCGAGCCCGGAGGCCACGAGTGTATCCAGTGCGGCGTCGCCGATCCCATCGTGCCGTGGCAAGGCACCCGCATTGTAGAACTTGACTACTTCCTCCAGGGTCGCGAATACCCCGTCGTGCATGTAGGGCGCGGTGAGTTCGACGTTGCGAAGGCTGGGCGTCCGGAAGGCATGGCGGTCCTCCACCCGGCCAGTATGATCTTCCCGGCCCACGTCGTCGCCCGGAATCACGGAGCCGCCCGAACCCACCTGCGGCACGCCGATCACACGGAAGCTGTAGTCGCTGAACATCGGCCCGCTGTGGCACTGGGAGCAGCGTGCGGTGGTGAAGAAGAGCTCGAGGCCCTGCTTCTGCTGGCCGCTGAGGGCGCCGTTGTCGCCGGCGGCGTAGCGGTCGAAGGCAGCATTCCGGGTCACCAGCGCGCGTTCGAAGGCAGCGAGCGCGCGACCGTACGTATCCATGGTGATGACTTCACTGCCAGGCAAGGATGCGGCCTCGACCGGGAATCCGGCACGAAACCGCGCAATGTATTCCTCGATCTCGCGCAACCGCGCCACCACGCTGTCTCGCGCGACGCCGGATGGGTAGGCGTCGCCCGCCATCTCGGTGCGGGACATGATGGGTCCACGTGCCTGCTCCTCCAGCCCGACCGCCCGGCCATCCCAGAACTGCAACCCTGCATGGCTGGGTTGGCCGAGGGAATCGGCGTTGTAGGCGGCATTGAGGACGGTGGGCGAATTGCGAGGCGTTTGTGCGATGGATAGCCCGCTGATGGCCGAGACCGACAGGACGCGTCCCGGCCCCAGACCCGCGCCGGAGACACCGGCGCTGAACTGCCTGCCATCAGTGAAGGCAAATGCGGGATGATGGCAGGTACCGCAGGAGACGTCCTTCTCGCCGCCCAGGATCGGATCGAAGAACAGGAGGCGGCCGAGCTCGATGCGCTCGGCCGACGCCCGGTCGTTTGGTGGCTGCGGCACTGCGCCGAGTGGCGCCAGCGCAAATTGCTGGCGCAACTCATCATCGTCGAAGCCGTCCGGACCCACGCCGTCATGGCAGCCAACCAGCAGGCCGGCTGTCGCCGTGAGAAGCGCAAAACACAGTTGCCGACCCATTCCTACTTCACCACAATGGTCCCGTTCATCCCGGGATGGATCGTACACTGAAACGGGTACTGACCCGCCGTCGCGAGCGTCACGTCAAAGCTCTCACCCGCCTGGAGCGTCGTGAGGGGCCATGCATCCGACAGCGACCGGACATTGTGAGCCGCCGGCGAGCCGTCGGCGTTCTTGAATGTGACGGTTCCTCCAGCACGTATGGTCACAGACGATGGAATGAAGACCGGCGGCGGAACAAGCGGGGTGGTGACGCTGGCCGTTGCCGGCGCAGGGGGCGGGTTGGGGCCACCCGACTCGTCACCTGAGCAGCTGACGACCAGTCCCGCGGCAAGCGCGAGCAACGCGAAATGCTTCATTGTTTTCTCCCGTTGGAATGATGGGGCGATACGACCCATTCATTCCTGCGTAAACGGGAAGTGGGAGGGGCAACAGGGAGGGGTTGTTACTCCGGCACGCCGCTGCAGTCCACCAGGAACCGGATCCGGACCGAGGCGCCGGGCAGCAGGCGGACCGGCTGCGGATCGGGGAGCTTGCAGCCTGTGGGTAGTCCGCTGAGGGAGACCGACACCTCACCCGGGCCGATCCCGCTCATCTCGAAGTCTCCCCGAGTGTCGGTGACAGCGGACTTGGCATCGGGCTCCAACCGGACCGCAATGCCCGGCATCACCCCGAACTCCTTCGAGAGCACCCGGCCGCCGACCTGGCCCACCGACTCGGCGGGTGCCGGCTCGCCACCGGGAGGCGGCAAGGGAGACGAGAGATCGGCACAGGCGGCTAGCGCCAGGACGGAGAGAAGTACAATTGGCCGCGTGCAAGGCTCCGGTGCGAGATACTCGACGATAGCACCAAAGACAAAGGGCGGCCAGACTGGCCGCCCTGAAGCAGCTCATATCCCCTGGGCGTTCGGCTTTTCCGACGGAATGCCTGTCCACTCGATCACGTACTTGGCCAGCGTTCGCTGGCCGTCTGACCCCTCCTCCGCCACTAGAGCAGTGTCGCCAAAGAACTCCAGAACCCGCAGCTCGCCTGAACGTTTCGGCAATTTCAGGCGTCCAATCGGCTGGCCTTCAGGAGAAATCGCCACCCATTCCCGTTCCGTCACGCCATCCGCTCCGGTGAGCATCCAGTAGCGACCATCCGAGCCGAGTTGAAACCTGGAATAGTTGGAGCGCCGGCTACGAGATGTCGCCCTGGGCGGCGGGCTTCTGCCCGCAGCGGGAGATCCCGTGACCCGGACACCCCACTCCTCCCCCGCATCCGCTCTCTGACCGCGCTCGCGGACTCGGACGATTCGACTAAGGCTGCCGCAGGGTGAATATACGCGGACTTCCATGCGCTGGCCGTCGGTAACGAAGAGCGAATCGAACCGAAACGCGAAGGAAGGTTCTGACTCGAACTCCCCGTAATTTGCCCTGGGAAGATTGGGATACTCCGTAACCGTATCCCCCAGAATATTCCTCAACTCGTACATTGCTGCCGGCCGGTCTTCGGGCGCGTTTAGTACCGGAAGCCCTCGGACCAACACCAGAAGCGACTTTGAGCATGCACCCGGATGCACGGCCTGAACCGTAGGGAACTGGCGGACTACGGCCCTTCCTCGCAGGTCGTACACCGTGACAACGCGGCGGCCGTCGTCAACCAGCAGCAGAGTGTCACCACGGCCAGCACATATCGAGCGCAGATCGCGGAACTCTCCAGGACCGTCACCCGCACGACCTACGACGTCCAAAAAACTTCCGTCTGGTGCGAATTGAAAGAACCGAACCCCATCACCAACCACGAAGGCGCCGTCGGCGAGACGAGCCACCGGAATCCAGTATCCGTTGTTGAGTCGAGGCGCGTCCGGCGACGTCGCCTCACCCATCACCAATAGCGGGCTTTCGGCCAGCACTGCCTGTGCCGGCCAGTCGCTGACGGGCGCGACGACAGCGATCGGCACTCCAGCACTGTCCTGCTGGACCATCGCGGGCGCGCGAGGGTCGTTGCCGCACGACGCAAGCAACCAGGTGGCGGCTAGCCATGCGCTACCGACGCGAGAGCGCACGTGGTCTTTTCCCTGCGGTCAACGCCTCTAGAGCAAGCTCCAGTTCTCGAAGTGACGGCGTATCGTGAAACTGCCAACCGTTGACGAGCACTGTTGGTGTGCCTCGGAGCGCTATCTCCGCGCCGACGCGAAGGCCTTCGCGAATCTTCAGGGGAACCGAATCAGCCTCGGCGCAGTCCACGATCCTCGCTGTGTCAGCGATCCCTGCTGCTAATGCTAGGTTCGCCCAGCGGGCATTCTCGAGTGCTTGCTGCTCTTGGAACACCTCGTCCACGAAAGCCCGAAACTGACCTGTTGCAGCAGCACACTCGGCCGCCCGCGCTGCTGGCAGTGCCGCGCGGTGGTACGTGAGCGGGTGCTGGAGGTACCAGATGGACGTCATCCCGGGATGGTCACGCTGCAACTCGCCGAGCGTCGAATGGAACGCTCTGCACGCAGGGCATTCAAGATCAGTAAGGACAAGGACCTTCACCGGAGCTCCGGAATCGCCCGCAAGGAAATGGCTCGCGGCCAGCGCTTCCTCCCAAGCTCGGAAGTGACGAGGTTGTGGAGTTCTGTCCCGCCAGAACGTCACATAAACGGCGCACACTCCAACGACCAGGGCGATTCCAGTAACGAGTAGTGACTGAACCCGCTCCAAGGCCGTCGGAGAGCTTTGCGCCGATTCCCCCTTCACCCATTCACCTATACGCCACAGGTGATCTTATACGTGTACCAGGTGCCGCTCCCACCCTGACACCCGTCTTCGTTGCTGCAGCTCGTCGAGGTGACGCCGCATCCGAGGTCGCTGCAGAATTCGGTAAGGTCTGACGGACACGAACTGCGACACCAAGTACACTCGCCTGGCTGGTCGGCTGCTGCGGCGCCCTGAGGGCTTCCCAAGGCTACACCGCCCCCAGCGAGAATCACTAACAGCTGTGGCAGATTGCGGCGAATGAAGCGCATTGTTCCTCCGCTCATCAAGAGTGACATGTTTGCGCCGCGACATCACGGCGGACGGACGGGTTGGGGCATCAAGGCAGTGTAACGCCGAGTTCCAATTATGGATTTCGGGCCAAAGCGCACCAGAGCGAGCCCTGCGCCGCTTGCGCAAAGGGATTCCGGGGCATCGTCAATTGGCCGTTGAAGAAGTTTATCGGAGGCTCGGGGAAAGCATCGGCGCAGGACCGGAGGCGATTGAGGCCGGGATGGTCTTTCTGCTCGAACCCGAACACTGAGCGCTTTGATCAACGCATAACGGAGCGTCCAAGCGCTGGCTAAGCAACAGAAAGGGCGGCCAGACTGGCCGCCCTTCGATCCTCCAGCAGCGGCCAGCGGCCGCCCGTGCCTACCAGCGATAGTGCGAGAACGCCCGGTTGGCTTCAGCCATCTTGTGGGTGTCTTCCTTCTTCTTGATGGCGTTGCCTTCGTTCTTGGACGCCAGGATCAACTCGGCCGCCAGCCGCTCTTCCATGGTCTTCTCGCCCCGCGCCCGCGCGAAGGAGATGAGCCAGCGCATGGCCAGCGCGGTGCGGCGCTCGGGCCGCACTTCCACCGGCACCTGGAGCGAGGCGCCGCCCACGCGGCGGCTCTTGACCTCGACCGCGGGCTTCACGTTGTTGACCGCCGCCTTGAAGACGGTGACGCCCGGCTGCCCGGTGCGCTCTTCGATCATGTCCATGGCGCGGTAGAAGATGCCCTCGGCGGTGCTCTTCCGGCC
>JAICQR010000008.1 GCA_025937755.1 Gemmatimonadales bacterium
CGGAGATCGACTTCGGCCGGATGCCCGATGGGGTCCCGCCCATCGTGACCTATGCCGCCAAGTGGGAGCCGGACCTTCCCGAGTACGCCGGCACCGAGCCGGTGTGCCCGGCGCAGGTGTCGGCCGATCTCGCGCGGCGTATCGCGAAGGTCGCGCGCCACGCCTGGCTCAGCCTCGCGCGGGCCGAAGGCTACGGCCGGGTGGACCTGCGGGTGGACGAGTCGGGACAGCCGTGGGTGATCGAGGTGAATCCCTGCCCCGACCTCTCCCGCGACGCGGGCCTGGCCCGCATGGCGCGGGCGCACGGCTGGGACTACGAGGTGCTGGTGGAGCGGATCGTGGCGGAAGCGCTGGGCCGGTCGAACGCGACCGCCGCCGCGAGCGCGCTCACCGCGAGGACTGTAGCCGCGTGATCGCGGCACCCGGCGCCACTTCGCGACTGCAGGCAGCAACGCTGCGACCGGCGCGCGCCGAGGATCGCGCCGCCATCGAAGCCATCACCCGGGACGCCGGCGTCTTCCACGACGACGAGGTGCCCGTGGCCCTGGAAGTGTTTGACGCGGCGGTCGGGGGCGACCCCAGCTACGTCGCGGTGGTGGCCGAGCGCGGGGGACGCGCCGCCGGCTGGGTGTGCTGGGGCGCGACCCCATGCACCCGAGGGACGTACGACATGTACTGGTTGGCGGTGGACCCGGTGCAGCACGGCGCCGGCATCGGCAGCCAGCTCGTGACGGAGATGGAGCGGCGCTTGAACGGGGTTGGCCGGCTGATCGTCGTGGAGACGGCGGGCCGCCCCGACTACGCGCCCACTCGCGCGTTCTACGAGGCCAGGGGCTACGCGCGGTCCGCCACGATTCCCGACTTCTATGCCCCGGGCGACGACCTCGTGGTCTACGTCAAGAGCCTCGTGCGAAGTGCCGACTCACTAGAGGAGGACGGGTAGCTTCATGGAGACCTGGCAGGAAGTGCTCAGGAAGAACTCGATACGCTCGCTCGACCAGCTGGCCGAGCGGTTCGGCGCGGAGAATTTCCCCGAGCTGGACCGCCTGCGGCTGGCGGCCGAGAACTTCGAGTTCCGGATCTCGCCGGCGATGGCGGAGCTGATCCAGTCGCCCAACGATCCGATCTGGCGCCAGTACGTCCCCTCGGTCGAGGAACTCGACGTCGTCGACGGTGTCGTGGACTCGCTCAATGAGGACGCCGACAGCCCGGTGCCCAACATCACCCACCGCTACCCCGACCGGGCACTCTTTCTCGTGTCGCCGGTCTGCGCCACGTACTGCCGGTTCTGCACCCGGCGGCGCAAGGTGGGCGACCCCGAGAAGATCCCCATGTCGCAGTTCGAGAGCGCGTTCCAGTATCTCGAGGAGCACACCGAGATCCGGGACGTGATCATGAGCGGCGGCGATCCGCTGCTGCTCAACGACCGGCGGCTGGAGGCGATCCTCACCCGGCTGCGCGCCATCCCGCATCTCGAGATCATCCGGATCGGGAGCAGGGTGCCGTGTCACCTGCCCGAGCGGATCACGCCGGAACTGTGCGAGATGCTGCACAAGTTCCACCCGCTCTGGATCAACACCCACTTCAACCATCCCGACGAGCTCACGCCCGCCGCGATCAAGGGGCTGGGCATGCTGGCCGACGCGGGCATCCCGCTCGGTTGCCAGACGGTGCTGCTCAAGGGCGTCAATGACGACCCGGGCGTGATGAAGGCGCTGATGCAGAAGCTGCTCGTGGCACGGGTCCGGCCGTACTACATCTACATGGCCGACCAGGTCGCCGGCGCCGAACACTTCCGCACCAGTGTCCAGACCGGTATCCGGGTCATGGAGGCGCTGCGCGGCTGGACCAGTGGCCTGGCCAACCCGCACTTCGTCATCGACGCCCCCGGTGGCGGCGGCAAGATCCCGCTGCTCCCCGAGTACGTCCTGAGCATGACCGACGAAGAAGTGGTGGTGCGCAACTTCCGGGGCGACCAGTTCGTCTACAAGCAGCCCCAGGAAGAAGAGCTGGCGGGCGCGGGCAAGGGAGAGCCGGAATACCTGTTCCAGCCGCGAGCCAAGAAGCCGCGCAAGCGGACGGCGAAGGCGGTCAAGGGTCCGGCGGTGAAACCCGCCACCGCGACTTCGGCCGAGAAGGAAACGGCGGCCAAGGCAGGAAGAAAGTCAGCGAGGAAGACCGCGTAGCGCTACTGCACGGTCCAGTCCGGCAGCGTGGCCAGCCAGGCATAGGGATTGATGGTCACGTTGTCGAGCCGCCGGGAAATGGCAGATCGTGCCACCGGGTTGTAGAGGAAGATCGCGGGCGCGTCCTGGTTCAGCAGGGACAGCGCCCGCCGGTACAGCGGTCCCGCCACGCTGGTGTCGCTGGTGGCCGCCGCGCGGGCCAGGAGTGAATCAAAGGCCGGCAGCGACCAGCGCCCGTAGTTGACCTCATCCCACCCCGACGTGCCCCACTGCTCTTCCAATCCCCGCAAGGTCGGCTCGTCGAGATACGCGCCGATGTAGCTGTCGAACCGTCCCGCGGCCAGCCGCTCCTGGAACACCGGAAAGTCCACCCGCGTGACGGTCACTTCAGCGCCAGCGCGCCGCCACATCTCCTGCATCGCCTGCGCGATCTGCACCCGCGACGGGCTGGTGCCCGGCACCAGGATGTCGAACTTCACATCATGGCCTCGAAGCATCCCCGTCGCGGCAGCTGTGTCGAGCTCGATCTGCTCGACACCAGCCGACCCGATCCACGACATCGCCGAGATCGGTCCGGCCGGCACCTTCACACCGGTCCCGAACGCGTTGGTCGCCACCGCCTGCCGGTCGATCGCCATGGCCAGTGCGCGCCGCACCTCGCGCGAGCCCAGCGTCGGGGTGGGCCGGCCGCGGTCGTCGGCCACCTTGAAGGCCAGGAATCCGTACACCACCGACCCATGCTGGTCCAGCCGGAATGTGGAATCGTCGGCGACGCGGTCCGCGTCCTGGCTCGACACCAATGTTTCCATCAGGTCGGCTTCGTGCGAAAGCAGCAGGTTGAGCGCGGCACCCGGGTCGCCGGTGAATCGCACTACCACCCGTTCGAGTCCGGCTCGCCGCTCAGCCGGGCGCATCGTGTCCGCCCGCAACTCCAGCGACTCGCCGTGGCGCCAAGCCGCCACCCGATACGGTCCGCTGCCCACCAGGTGCGACAGCGCCGTGTCGGACATCAGCGCCTCGGGTTCCATCGACTCCCACACATGGAGCGGAAGAATCCGCACATGCTGGGTGGCGTCGTACAGCTGCTCCGGCTGGCGGCGGGTAAAGGTGAGCTTGACGGTCGCCGAGTCCTCGGCGTGTGCGGCGATGCGGCCGGCCACATGGTCGCGGGCCAGCGCGTCGATCACCGAATCGGCGTAGAGCTGGAACGAGAAGACCACGTCCGCCGCGGTGACCGGCGCGCCATCGTGCCAGCGGGCGTCGGGCCGAAGGTGGAACCGCCACGACAGCGAGTCGATTCGCTCCCAATGGTCGGCCAGCGCCGGCCGGTACGCCGACGAGTCGATCGACGCGCCACTGGGTGCCAGCGTGGCGAGACGTTCATAGACCAGGTCGGCCAGGTCACGCGAGCCACCATCATAAATCAGCGGCGGAACCAGCGACGACGGCTCGGCCACCGACGCGATGACGACCGTGCCCGCCGGGCCGCGGCGAGTCCCTTCGTCAGCGCAGCCGGTGACCGACACCGCGAGCGCCAGCGCAAACATCCGGTGATGCCGCATGTCAGGCCGCTTCCTTGAGAACCTGCGCCGACGCGCCCAGCAGCGCCTCGAACACGTCGGGCCGCCACCAGTGCCGGGTTTCCTGCATCCGCATGATCGCCTCGTCGTGGGACATCGCCTTGCGGTAGCTGCGGGTGGTGGTGAGCGCGTCATATACGTCCACCGCGCAGATGATCTGGGCGCCGAGGGGGATCTCCTCGCCCACCAGCCGGTCGGGATAGCCGGTGCCGTCGTACTTCTCGTGATGCCACCGGATGATCGGCTTGATATCCCAGGGGAACTCTACCGTCGCCAGCAGCTCCACACCCCAGGCGGGATGCTGCTGCACGATGGCAAACTCCTCGTCGGTCAGCCGGCCCGGCTTGTTCAGGATCTCGTGCGGCACCTTCACCTTGCCCAGGTCGTGAAGATAGGCGCCCAGCCGCAGCGCGGTGAGCTGTTCCTCGTCCAGGCCCAGCAGCCGGCCCACGGCTTCGCCCAGCGTCGCCACCCGTTCGCAGTGACCGTGGGTATAGCTGTCGGCCGATTCGATCGACTGGCCCCACTCGCGCACCACCCGGAGATAGGTGGACTCGAGCCGGGCCCGCTTGCCATCGACATCCACCAGGTCCTTGCGCGCATCCAGCCGGCCGAACAGCCGGTGGGAAGCATGGAGCAGCGTCAGCGCTTCCTGGTTGCGCCCGCTCTGCTGGTAGAGCAGCGCCAGCTCGCGCGATGCCTCCGCCTCGCTCAGCACCGAGCCGGTGGCCACCGCCAGCTCGATCGCCGAGCGCAGCCGCGACTCGGCCAGCTGCGGCCGGCCGGTTTCGCGGTACACCCGGCCAATCATCTGATACGTGTCGGCCTTGTCGAGCCGGGAGTCGAGCTGGTTGAAGACCACGAGCGCGGCTTCGGCGCTGGCGAGCGCCTGGTCGGTACGGTGCTGGGCCAGCATCACCTCGGCCCGGTTGAGCAGTACCAGTCCCTTGAGGTGGGCCATGCCGGCGCGCTCGGCGATGGCCAGGCTTTCCTCGTAGCAGCGCTCCGCCTCGGACCAGCGGCGCAGGTCGGCGTTGACCATACCCTGGTTGTGGAGCGCCAGCGCCAGTCCCTGTTCCTCGCCCACCGAAGCGAGCGCAGAGTGGGCCCGCTCGTAGTGGGCCAGGGCCGACTGGAGGTCCCCGCGAATGTTGGCGAGGATGCCGAGGTTCTGTTCCACCCGGCCGCGCAGGACCGGATCGTCGCCACCCAGCTCGATGGCGCGCCGGTAGCGCTGTTGGGCCGATTCGATCTCGCCGGTCTCGAAGTCGAAGCCGGCGAGCGCGTTCAATGCCCGCGCGGCGCGGAGTGTGTCGCCGATCTCGACCGCGACACCGAGGGCGCGCTGTACCAGGGCCTGGGCCCGGTGCTGATCGCCCTGATGATGGTGTACCACGGCCAGCCGCCGAAGCGCATCCGACAGCACGTCATGCTGTCGGCGCGATTCGGCGGCCTCGATGGCTGAGTTGAAGCACGCGATGGCCTGGACCGGCGCACCCGCGCGTTCGTGCTGCTCGCCTTCCGCCAGCAGGGTCAGAGCGGAAGGCATCGGAAGGCTACCACGCCACCGCGTAGCGGGAGAAGTGATCCACCGGCGCCGTCACCGTCTGCCGGCGATTCGTATCCCGGGACTTGAGCAGCTCGAGAATCGAAAGTCCCTCGTCGGTGTAGACGATCTGCTTCGGCGCCACCAGCTCGACGCAGTTGGAGTAGCTCATCGTCAGTGCAGCGGATTTCTCGAACCTCAGCCCTTCCGGCTGGAACCGTACCGAGTTGGTGCGGCCCGGCATCTGCTCAGCAGTAATTGTGACGGGCCGCTGCAGCGCCCCGCGAGGTATGACCAGCGTGTGACTGCCCACCACAATGGTGCCACCGGCGCGGCCGATCTCCGTCGAGGTGATTGCATACGGCTGCGAGGAGCAGGTGAGCAGCTGCACTACGCCGTCCACCAAGCCGATGACCGGATCGGTCACCGGCGCCAGCGGCTCCAGCAGCGGATCGGTGATCGGCGCGAGCGGCTGCAGCAGTCCACCGAGCAGCGGATCGGGCGCTTCGCTGGTCGACGGACCCACCGGCGACTCACCACAGGCCGACACCAGCATCAGCGCGACGGCGAACGTCAACGTCCGAAGGAACCGAAGATGCTTCGACATACTCTCCACGCTTTCGTAAGGTGTTGGCCGAGCGTCGTTACCGCAGTCCGAACCGGGGCTCGACTGCCGGGCGCATCGGCGCGCCGGGACGCAGGACGACTTCGGCACCCAGAAGAGCAATGGCCATGCCCAAGCGTGACCAATTGTCCAGATGTTCAACATCAGGACGTTGACTGATTATGTAAAACCTTACGTGGGGCTAAAATAGAGCTGAGCGTGCAGAAAAATGCATGTCGCATTTAGTGACAGGTGCAATCGGGTCGGGGTGCGGATGTGGGCGCTGGCACCGCATCAGGTGCTGCCGCGGCCCCGCGGCGTTCGGCGCCAGACCTGCCAGTAGATGAGCAGGTTCACCAGGATGACGCCGGCTCCCAGCACCAGCTGCGTCGTCCGGGTGAGCGCGCTGGGGTAAAGCAGCGGCAGGATGTAGTGTTCCACGAACCCACCCTCGTACCCGCCCAGCCCGCCCTCCTGGCGGAGCCATTTCTCCAGCGGCGTGAGCGGGCAGATCCACCCGGCAAACTCGATCAGCGCTCCCCACACCGCCGCCGGCAGGTGCAGCCACATCACCCAGCGCCAGCGCAGCACCAGCAGGCCGCCCAGCACCACGAAGAGCACAAACCCCAGGTGCAGAACGACGACGGCGTCCGCGAGGACGCCGTAGAAGCCGGACGGAAGCAGCAACATCAGGCGGACACCGCCATTTCCTTCTCGTTCTCCTCCGCCACCTTCGCCGCCACTTCGGGAGGCGCTTCGGCATAGAGATGGAACTTGTGCCGGTAGGTGCCCCGCCCATGCGTCAGTGAATGCAGCGTGGTCGAATACCGGTACAGCTCGGCCTCGGGAACGATCGCCTTCACCCGGGTGAGCCGCCCGTCCTGTTCGGTGCCGAGAATCTGGCCCCGCCGAGCGCTCAGGTCTCCCATCACGTCGCCCAGGACATCGTCCGGCGTCCACACCGTGACTTCCGCCAGCGGCTCGAGCAGCACCGGCCGGCACTGGGGCGCGACGTTCCGGAACGCCATGATGCCGGCCATCTTGAACGACATCTCGTTCGAGTCTACGTCGTGATAGGATCCGTCGTAGCACTCGCACGAGAAGTCCACCATGGGATAGCCGGCCACCACCCCCCGCTTGGCGGACTCCTGTACCCCGCGATCGACCGCCGGGATGTACTTGTTGGGAATCACCCCGCCCACGATCCGGTCGACGAATTCGTAGCCCGCACCACGGGGACGAGGCGCCAGCCGGATCCAGCAGTCGCCATACTGCCCCCGGCCGCCGCTCTGCTTCTTGTGCTTGCCCTGCCCCTCGGCCTTGCCACGGATGGTCTCGCGGTAGGCGATGTGGGGTCGGACCAGCTCCGCGTGGACCCCGAACTTCCGCGCCAGCCGGCCCAGGATGGTCTCGAAGTGCCGCTCGCCCATGCCGTGAATGAGGGTCTGGCCCAGCTCCGAGCTGTACTCGAAGTGAAAAGTCGGGTCCTCTTCGTGCAGCTTGTGCAGCGCGGCGGCCAGCTTGTCTTCCTCGCCCCGCGCCTTCACCACCACCGCCGAGCTCGCCACCGCATCGGGAAATGGCGTGGGCGGAAGCCGCACAGGGTGGTCGCGCCGGCAGAAGGTGTCGTTGGTATGGGTGTCGCGCAGCTTGGCCACGGTCCCGATGTCGCCGGCGTTGAGGCGATCCACTTCCACCCGGTCGCGGCCCTGTTGCACCGACAGGTGGTTGAGCTTCTCGACCGTCTCGTGCTCGGCGTTCCACACTTCGTCGCCGTTGCGGATGCTGCCTGCGTACAGTCGGAACAGCGTTACATCACCCACGTGGGGTTCACTGACGGTCTTGAAGACGTGGCCCAGGAGGGGAGGACGGTCAGCGCCATCCAGACCTGGCACCGCGCTCTCGAGCGGCGGCGGAAACAGCTCGACCATCTCGGTCAGGAGTGTGCGGGTGCCGTATGTGAGGTCACCACTGCCGCAGAAGAGCGGCACCACGTCGCCTGCCTGCATCGCGCGCTTCATCACCGCGACGATTTCTTCCCGCGGGATAGGATCGCCCGAGAGGTAGCGCTCGATCAGCGCATCATCGGTCGCGGCCACCGCTTCGGTGAGCTGGTCGGTGTACTGCCTGAACCGCTCCTCCAGCTCCGGCGGCACGTCTTCTTCGTCATACTCGCCCGCCTTGGTGCCCTTCCTGAAGTTGTGGTACTTGCCGGTGAAGAGATTGACGATGCCGTGAAAGTCGTGGCCGTCGCCCACCGGGATCTCCACTGGCACCACCTTGGGCGAGAGGTGGTCCCGAACGTCGGCAAACACGCTTTCGAAATCGGCGTGCTCCTTGTCCATGCCGGACACGAAGATGATCCGCGGCAGGTGCAGCCGATCGCAGACTTCCCACACTTTCTCGGTGCCGACCTCGACCCCGGCCGCGCCGGACAGCACCACCACTGCGGCATCGGCCGCATACAACCCGCCTACAGCTTCCCCGAAGTAATCGAGGTACCCGGGGGTGTCGATCATGTTGATCTTGGTGTCCATCCACTCGGCGTAGGCCAGGCCGAGGCCGATGGAGTGCTGGCGTTCGATCTCGTCGGGGGATGTATCGGTGAGGGTGGTGCCGTCCTTGATCGACCCATGGCGCCGGCTGGAGCCGGACACGAAGGCCAGTGCGTCCACCAGGGACGTCTTTCCGCTCGCTCCGTGGCCCACGAAGGCCACGTTGCGAATCGCATCCGATCCATAGACCTGCACGGCCGTCACCTCCAGCGTCGGGTGTATCTGAACCTGAAGCCGGATGGCGGGTCTGTCAAACGAAGGCGGTAAGGCGGTAAGGCGGTAAGGCGGTACGGCGGTGCCTCGGGCCGCGAGAGCCGATGTCTCCTGGAGGCGGCGTGCGGGCAAGCGGAGCGCAGACCCGCCGAGCCGCCGGAAGGAGACTCGGCGGGAGCGGCCGCAAGGCGGTAGGGCGGTAGGGCGGTAAGGCGGTAACGCTATCGGTAGCCCGCCGCCTGCAGCTGAAACAGATCCGCATACAACCCGCCGCGGGCCACCAGCTCCTCATGCGTCCCGTCTTCGATCAGTTCGCCGGCGCGAAGCACCAGGATCCGGTCGGCCATGCGCACCGTGCTGAACCGGTGCGAGATCAGCAGCGCCATCTTTCCTTTCGTCAGTTCCGAGAACCTGAGAAACACCTCATACTCGGCGCGGGCGTCGAGCGCCGCGGTCGGCTCGTCCAGCACCAGCAGCTGGGCTTCTCTCAAGTACGCCCGCGCCAGCGCCACTTTCTGCCACTCGCCGCCCGAGAGATCGGCGCCGCCTTCGAAGCGCCGGCCCAGCATCCGCTCGTACCCGCCCACCCGCTCCGCCACCGAATCCGCCAGGCTCTGCTCCGCGGCCTCCTCGATCGCCGCCTGGTCTTCGGCCTGCTCGATGTCTCCCACCGCGATGTTCTCGCGCAGCAGGAAGTCGTAGCGCACGAAGTCCTGGAAGATCACGCCCGCGTTGGCGCGCAGGCTTTCGATGTCGTACTCGCGCAGGTCCGCGCCGTCGAGCAGGATCCTTCCTTCGGTCGGGTCATAGAGCCGCACCAGCAGCTTGGCCAGCGTGGTCTTGCCGGCGCCGTTCTCCCCCACCAGCGCCAGCCGCTCACCGGGACGCAGCGTGAATGAGAGGTCCTTCACCGCCCACCGCTCGGAGTTCTGGTACTTGAAGCCCACCTTCTCGAACACGAAGCCCTGGCGAATGGGCTGCGGCACCGGCAAGGGATTGGCCGGCGGCTGCATCCGCGGCTGCAGCTCGAAAAAGCCGAAGAGATCGTCGAGATAGAGGCTCTGCTCGTAGACCTGCGCCAGCGACATCAGTACCTGCTGCAGCAGGTCGCGCCCCTGCCGGAAGCTTGCCGCGAGGAAGGTCAGGGTACCGATGGTGATCACCCCCGCGGGCGACTCCCAGCGGATCACCGCGAGATAGATGATCCAGGCGTACGCCGCGTAATAGCCCAGCGTCCCGATTGAGTTGAGCGCCACCGACACCACGCCGCGCCGCACCGACAGCTTGCGATTGGCTTCGTAGAACTCCCACGACAGCCGGTCGTAGCGCCCGACGATGAAGTCGGACAGCCCGAACAGTTTTAGCTCCTTGGCCGAGATGTCGCTCGCGCCGATGTAGCGGAGGTAGTCGAGCTGGCGCCGCTCGGGCGTCCACGAGAAGAGCAGCGAGTAGCCCAGCGAGGCGAAATGGGTTTCGCCCAGGAAGGACGGCAGCACCGCCACCGCCAGCAGCACCAGCAGCCAGGGCACGTACACCGCGACCGCCACCGTGATGGTGATCAGGGTGATCATGCTCTGCAGCGTGGAGAGCAGCAACGAGAACAGGCTCAGCCGGCCGATGGTCTGCCGGCGGGCGCGTTCGAGGCGGTCGTACACCTCGGAGTTCTCCAGCTGCTCCAGGTCCAGGGCCGCGGCGTGGCGCATCAGCCGGACGCTGGTGTCGTTGGCAAACCGGTCGCCCAGCAGGCTCTCGAGCAGGCCGCCGGCCCGGCTCAGCACCGTACCGACCAGTGCGATTCCCAGCTCGGTGCCTAGCAGGATCGCGAGTCGGCGCCAGTCGGGGTCTCCCGCCGACTCCGCCACTGATGCCACGACTTCATCGATGATCAGCTTGCCGATCCAGAGCAGTCCCAGCGGAACCAGCGCGCCCAGGATCCGGACCAGGATGACGCCCACGGCGTAGCGAGGCTGGGTCCGCCAGACCAGCCCAAGCAGCCGGGGCAGGTGCCGCATGGCCCGGAAGCGCTCACCCCAGGTCTTGGGGCGATCTTCCTCCCGGAAGGGGCGCCGTCCCCGACCCCCTCCCGGCATCCCGCCGGGTGCGGTCACGTCTTCTGACCTCGGCTCAACACCGGGCCGAGCTCAGGCGTATGATTGGATTGGCTCGGTATTCCTTCAACGCTGGTTCGCATGTCGCAATTCTCCATTCGCCCTGCACGATACCCTGCTCCGGTCCTCGGCGCGCTCCTGCTAATCTCCGCTTGTGGCGCAGACCCGGCCCCTGCCGCCGGCCGGCGAGGTCCGGCTGACTCGGTTGCGATCCCTGTCGAATATGCCGTTGCCCGTCTGGACACCGCAGGCCGCTCAGTCAGCGCGACCGGCACGGTCGAGCCGCTCCGGTCGGTCGCCATCAACAGCCAGCTGTCCGGCTCGGTGCTGGCGGTCAACGTGGAAGAGGGCGACCGGGTGCGAGTCGGGACCGTGCTGGCCCGGATCGACGTTCGCGAACTCGCGGCCCAGCTCGCCAGTGCCCAGGCGTCGCTCGAAGTTGCCCGCCGCACGGCGGAGCGTTCGAAGCAGATGCGGGACCAGGAGATCATCACCGTGGTCGAGTTCGAGCGCGATGAGGCGGCCCACATTGCCGCCCGTGCGGTGCATGACCAGCTCCAGACCCGGGTGGCGCAGGCCACCGCCCGCTCGCCCATCACCGGTACCGTGCTGGAACGAAGGGTGGACCAGGGCGACATCGTCGCCAACCAGACCCGCATGTTCACCATCGGCGACATTTCGCAGCTGGTGGTGCGGGTTCCGATTTCAGAACTCGACGTCACCGCGCTGGGCGAGAACGACGCCGTCAATGTGCGGCTCGATGCCCTGCCCGGCCGAACCATCACCGGACGGGTGCGCCGGATCTTCCCAGCCGCCGACAGTACCACGCGACTGGTTCCAGTGGAGATCGCACTCACCGGCGCCGAGGCGCGCGAGGTGCGGCCGGGATTTCTGGCACGGGTCGAGCTTCGGCTCCAGCCCAGGTACGGCGTGCTGGTGGTGCCGGCGACCGCACTGCTGGAACAGTCGGGCGGCACCGCGGTATTCACCGTGGAGAACGGCCGGGCAGTGCGCCGTTCGGTACGGCGGGGTGAATTCTATGGTGACCGGGTCGAAGTGCTCTCGGGCCTTGCCGCGGGTGACACGGTGGTCACGACCGGTGCGGCCACGCTGCGCGATGGCGCGGCACTGCGCTTCGTGAGCGCGCCCGAGCTGGCGACGCCCGATGCACCCCGCCCGCAGCCGGTGCGTCGCGACACCGTAGCTGCAGAAGTGCCGCAGGGGAATCGTCCATGAGCACCCCAACCCCGCATCAGCGCCGGGCGTGGATGCCAAGCTGGGCCATCACGCGTCCGATCGGCACCGTCGTTCTCACGTCTGTCATCGTGGTACTGGGCCTGGTCTTCCTCGGAAGGCTGCCGCTGGACCTGTTGCCCAAGATCGTCTATCCCCAGGTCCGGGTCGGGGTGAACAACCCCGGAGTCGAGCCGGGGGTGATGGAAGAAACCGTGGCCAAGCCGCTCGAAGCAGCGCTTGCCACCACCGAGAACCTGGTGCGGATCGAGACCGAGGTGCAGGAAGGACGGGTGGGCGTCAACCTCCACTTTCAGTACGGCACCAACATCGACTTCGCGCTGCAGGATGCCTCCACCAATCTCGATCGCGCCCGATCCCAGCTGCCGGAAGAGGCCGATCCTCCCACGATTCGGAAATCGGATCCCTCGCAGATCCCGGTGTACGAGGTCGCCTTCTCCTCACCCACGCGCGACCTGGTCTCGCTGCGCACCTGGGTCGAGGATCGGCTGCGTCCTCAGTTGCTGACCGTGCCGGGGGTGGCGTCGGTGGACATCTCCGGCGGACTGGTGCGCGAGATTGGTGTGATCCTGGACCAGGAACGCTTGCAGGCCTACGGCATCTCGGTGTCGCAGATCATCGGTGCGCTGCGGGCCCAGAACCAGGACGTTGCCGCTGGACGAGTGGGGTCGCTGGAGCGCGAGCTGGTGGGCAAGACTGCGGGCAAGTTCCGCAGCGTGGAAGACATCCGCGCGGTGCTGCTCGATGTGGGGGGCGGGCGGCGGATACCCCTCTCCGATATCGCGATCATCGAGGACTCGCACCAGGAGCAGCGGCTCTGGGCCCGGCTCAACGGGGTTCCCGCCATCAAGGTCTCGCTCCGGAAGCAGCCCGACGCCAACACCGTGGGCGTGGCCGACGATGTGGATGAAAAGCTTCAGGTCCTGGCCGATAATCGGTTTGTCCCGGGCGACATCGAATACCGGGTGATCCAGAACCAGGCCAGCTTCATCCGTAACTCGGTCAACTCGGTGCGCGATGCCGCGCTGTTCGGGGCCATCCTCGCGATGATCGTGGTGCTGGTGTTCCTGCAGTCGCTGCGCAAGACACTGATCATCGGCTTGGCCATCCCGCTGGCAGTGCTCGCCACCTTCGTGCTGATGGGACTGGGCAAGCTGACCCTCAACATCATGTCGCTCGGGGGTCTGGCGCTGGGCGTCGGCATGCTGGTCGACAACTCCATCGTGATGCTGGAGAATATCTTCCGGAAGCGCGACGAGGGCATCGAAGACCCGGAAGAAGCGGCACATGCAGGCGCCGGTGAAGTAGCATCGGCAGTAGTAGCATCTACAACTACTAATCTCGCAGCTGTAGTTCCTTTCCTTCTGATCAGCGGATTGGCGGCGCTGATCTTCAAGGAACTGATCCTCACCATCTCGTTCGCGATCTTCGCCTCGCTCGCCGTTGCGCTGACGCTGGTGCCAATGCTCTCGGCCCAGCTGGCCAAGGTCCGGTTCACCAGCAAGCTCAGCGAGACGAGGCCGGCCCGCGCCTTCGACCACGGCATGGACCGCGCCCGCCAGTTCTATCGCCAGATGGCCCGAAGCAGCCTGACCCACCGCTGGATTGTGCTGGGCGGTGCGGTCGCGGCGTTCGCGCTGGCGTTGCTGGCCACCCGCAACCTCGGCAGCGAGTTCCTGCCCCAGGTGGACGACGGTGGCGTGGGCGCGTACATCAGGCTGCCGGCCGGCAGCACGCCGCAGCAGACCAACGCCGTGTCGCTGGAACTCGAGCGGATCGTGGGTGAGATGCCGCACGTGGAGAATCTCTTCACCACCGCCGGCGGATTTCTCTTCGGCGGCTCCACGGCGGACCGGTCGGGCCGGGGCTCGATGGATATCCGGCTGGTGCCTGCTTCGGATCGCGACATGTCGGCCGACGAATGGGTGCGCCAGTTCCAGGCAAGAGTCGATGAGCGCGGGTTCCCGGGAGCCCAGGTCTTCGTACGGCCGCCCCGGATCCGCGGCCTTCGCACCTCGATCTCCGGTTCCGACGTGGCGATCGACGTTCAGGGTGACGAATTGCCCCAGCTCGAGGCCATCGGCGAGACCGTGCTGGCTCGGCTCAAGGGCATTCCCGGATTGGAAAACCTCGAGCCCTCCACCGAGGAGGCGAGTCCCCAACTCTCCATTCGACTCGACCGCGAGCGGGCCGGCTATCTGGGGTTGAGCGTTGCGGAGGTAGGCCAGACCATCCGCACCGCGCTCGACGGCACCATCGCTACGCGGTATGCCGAAGGGAATCGCGAGTATGACGTGCGGGTGCGGCTGCCGAGGGAACGGTTCCAGACTCCGGACGAGTTGCGCAACGTCGCTCTCTTTCCGGGGACCAGCACCCGCGATCCGGTCTACCTGCGCGACGTGGCCAATGTAGTGACTGCGCTGGGCCCGGGGGAGATCAGGCGGGAGAACCAGAACCGGATCCTGCGGCTGAGCGGTGATGTGATTACCGAAGTGGCCTCGGTAGGAGAGGTCAACGACTCGGTGCGGGCCCGGCTGGCCGGCCTCGAGATGCCGGATGGTTACAGCATCGTACTGGGTGGCGAAGAGGAAGCCATTCAGGAGAACAACCGCCAGCTGACGATCGTCACCCTGCTGGCGGTGTTCCTGGTGTTCGTGGTGCTGGCGCTGCAGTACGAGAGCGTGCTCAACCCGCTGGTCATCCTGCTGGCGATTCCGTTCTCGCTGGTAGGTGTGGGGGTGGCGCTGTGGATTACCAGTACGCCGCTGTCGGCGCCGGTGCTGCTGGGGGTGATCCTGCTGGCGGGCATCGTGGTGAACAACGCGATCCTGCTGATTGAATACGTGGAGGAGTACCGGCGAGAGCACGGAATGGCGATGGAGGACGCGGTGATCGACGCGGGTGCGGTGCGGCTCCGGCCTATCCTGATGACCACGCTCACGACGACGCTGGGCATGCTGCCGCTGGCGCTGGGCCTGGGTGAGGGGTCGGAACTGATGCAGCCGCTGGCCATCACGGTGATCGGCGGGCTCCTGGTCTCGATGCTGCTGACGCTGTTCGTGGTGCCGAGCGCGTATGTGACGGTACAGCGGGCGGGGGCCAAACTGCGCACCTGGTTGGTCGGAGAGAGAAGTACCGGCGACGGGGCGGTCAGGGCGGTCGCGCCGGTGCCATACCAGGGCGCGAAGGGGCAATAGGCGGTCGGGGCTTTATGTTCACGCCGCTCACCCCGCCCACGGCTGAAGCCGCGGCTCGGCTCTGCCGCTGAAGCGGCTTCTGCCTGGCGTTCCTCGGTCCATCGTCCTATCCGCCTGTCACGCCTCTCACTCCAGCGCAAGCCTCGCCTCCGCCAGCGCTGCATCGTAGCGCGCTTCCAGAGCGGGGTCGGTGCTGCGGAAGCCATTGATGACACTTTCGGTCCAGTCCAGGTATTGCCGGCGGCGTTCCAGGCTCCACGACTCCGGCGGGTGGTGGGCGACCTAGCGGATGTTGCTGATCTTGTCGCCCAGCTTGACCAGCCGAGCGGCGCGGGAGAGGGTCGGCGCATGCGCGACCTGGAGTTCCTTCCGGACCTTCTTGGGGAGCGACTTGTCGTCGGTGACCTCCAGCACGACATCCCGCACTTCAGGCCCGAACAGCTCGGCGAGCTCGTCGGCCGTAGTATTGGTGTCTTCGATGGTGTCGTGCAGGATGGCAGCAAGCAAGGCGGTACGGTCGGTGACGCCGTTTCGGGCGAGTATGGTGGCGACTTCAATGACGTGGTTGATGTAGGGGGTCTCGGCCGGATCCTTCCGGCGCTGGGTGCTGTGGCGTTGGGCGGCGAAGTCGAGGGCGGAGAGGAGTTCGTTCAACATGGCCTTCCTATGTATCCGTGCCGGTCGAGCTGGTCGTCCCAGAGCCAGGACGGCAGGTCGCGACCGTAACGGAGGCAAATGATGGTGAGGGCGTCGTTCCTGGCGTAGATGCCAGCGTCGCCGTCGGGGTCGAGGTGCGACGTTAGTACACTGCGTACGAATCGAGGCTCTTCGCAGAACGCATCAAGCTCCGAGAGGAAGAAGCACACCCAGTTCCTCTGTAGCTGCTGGAGCTCAGTCCGTCCCGATACTTGCAAGTCGGTGTAAGCGGGATAGCCGCGCGCTGCGAAGGCTTCGATGATCTTGTTGATGAGTAGGCGCACCGACCGGATTCTGACCCTGTCGGACAGGGCCAGTTGCCGGCCCAGCCTGGTGCTGGTGCGGAGCATCCGTTCGGCCCGCCGCCATGCGTTCTGGCAGCGGGTGACCATCTCGGTAGCCAGCCAACCCATGCCGTCGTCCACGAGGAGGTCAAAGTGGGAGGCCAGGGCGGTCGCTTCGAGTGGGGGCATGCCAGTAAAGTGGTGAGAGGGTGTGACAGTGGGGGGAACGGGTGGTGGCGGTTGGAGTGATCGTGACGACGCTAGGCCGCCATGAACCGACTAAAACGCTCTGCCAGATAGTCCCGGTTTGGCTTCAGCTCTGGCCGCCGCGGGACCTGGATGATGCCGCCCTCCATTTCCTGCAACCCGAACCGGAGCATCGGTCCGTCATGCTCCGCAAGCACGTCCGGCCTCACGTGGATCAGATAGTCGGGATCCACGCCGATGATGCCGATGTCATATGCGCCATGATGTATCCGGCATAGAGCGAGCCCATTTGGCACCTCGGGAAGGCTGCGCTCGTCCCGGTCAGGCAGGATGTGGGCGGCATCTAGAAGGGGCGTGTGCTTGAGGCGGCACATGGCGCACTGGCGATAATACGCCCGAAGCACCGCATAGCGAAAGCGACCTTGGTGGAGGCGGCGTTTGACTGCCCGCGTGGCATATGCCTTAAGGCCGATGTTAGCAAGCGGCTCCTCTTCGGCGGCATGGACGATATCCGAGCCGATCGCGTCGGCCATAAGCTCGACCGCGAGGTCATCAGGCCGGTCTGCCACGATGTAACAGGGAAAAACCGGGAAGTAGACCGTGGGCTGGACAGCAATCAGGTACAGTAGCGGGCGTCTGAGTTGCATCGCCCGTCGGAGGGCAACGTTATCTCGGTGTGAAGGATCGATCCCTTGGTATCGATAAACGAGGCGCTCCCGGTCTGGATGGGCATGGTCGTCATATGGGCTGTCGAATGAGCTATGAATCGTCAGCGCCGCGCCGAAGTCACGGAGCACCGCGGGGCGAAAGATTCCCCGCTGCTGGCTCCAAACTGGGATGCGTTTGCCGTTGAGACTCAATCCTGAGTTAAGCTGGGCAGCCGTGACGTGTCCCCCGCCGGCATCAGCCAAGCGGTGAATATGATCGAACAGCGCGAGGCGAACCTCGTAGTCGAAATCGAGTGGCATCTGGCTAGGTTGCATCCTGCAATCACCTCGGCCGGAGCGCAAGCTCCCACGCCATTAAGCTGCCGCCATCGATTGCGATCGCCCCCCTACATTCCCCCAATGCCTCCCCTCCTTGCCATCTCCCGCTGCGTCTGCCAGGCCCGCGAGTTTGCCGAACTCCTGCCCCTCGCCCGCGAGAACGGCTGGGACCTCGCTGCGCTGATGGCCGAAACCGGCTGCGGCGCCCAGTGCGGCCTCTGCCGGCCCTACCTCCGCCGCATGCTGGACACCGGAGAGACGGTGTTCCACGAAATCCTCACCGAACCCTAGGTCGCCCCGACCGCCCTGACCGCCTTGACCGCCCGTTGAACCTCCGTCGCCCGGGCATCCCTCGGACGCGACCGCCCGCTGAACCGCCGTCGCCCGGGCATCCCTCGGACGCGACCGCCCGGCCCCCCTACATTCCCTCCATGCCTGCCAATTGGGTCCGCCGGCTCTATACCACCCGGCCGCTTGCCGCCAGCACCGTCGTGGTCTGGCTCGCCGCGCTCTGGGCCATGTACGCCGGCCGTCGGGAACTCTCCCTGCTCCTCGCCGCGGCCGCGCTGGGCATCACGGTCCTCGCCCTCCGCCGGGGCCGGCACCTGGCCCAGCGCCAGCAGGAGAGGCTGCGCGCGTCGCTGGCCACCGCCGACAGCCGGAATCGCGAACTCGACCGGTTGCGCCACCTGGCGCAGCAACTCCTCTCCGGCAGCAGTCTCGCCGCTCTGCAGCACGAAGTGGCCGTCGCTACCGCCGACCTGCTCCAGGCCGAGAGCGGCGGGGTCAGCATCGTGGTGGAGGAGGGGCGCTTCCTCCGGGTGGTGGCGGCCACTGGCGCGCTGGATCAGACCCGCGGCATGCTTTTGCCGGTGGAGCAATCGCTGCTGGGCTGGGTGGTACTCCACGGCGAGCCGCTGCTGGTGGGCGACGTCGACGCCGACTCACGCTCCTACAAGGAAGCGACCCTTCCGGTCCGGCTCCGGACCGCGGCAGTGGCACCACTCCGGGCTTCTGGTGTCGTGGTCGGTACGGTTGCCGCCTACAACCGGCGCGACGGCCAGGCCTTCACCCCCCACGATCTGCAGATGCTCCAGGCCCTGGGCGACATGGTGGTGATGGCACTCGACCGCGCGGCCGGCCTCGAGGCCAGCCGCCAGAATGAGGCGGCACTCGCGCTCAAGAACCGCGAACTGGTGCGCGCCACCCAGCTCAAGAGTGAGTTCCTCGCCAACACCAGCCACGAGCTGCGCACCCCGCTCAATTCCATCATCGGCTTCAGCGATCTCCTCCTCACCCACCAGACCGGGACGCTGAACGAGATCCAGCGGGACTTCGTGGAATCGGTGCTCCGCAACGGCCGCCACCTGCTGGGCCTGATCAACTCGGTCCTCGACCTCGCCAAGATCGAAGCCGGACGCATGACGCTGCTGCTGGGGGAAACCGACATTCGCGAGGCCGTGGTCGGCGCGGTGCTCGACACCGCCAGCCTCCGCTCGGCCAAGCACCAGGAGTGCAAGGTCGATATCGAGCCCGAGGCCGACCTGCGGATTACCGCCGACGGCGTGCGGGTCCGGCAGATCCTCTTCAACCTCCTCTCGAACGCCTCCAAGTTCACGCCCGAGAACGGCGCCATCTCAGTCCACGCGGTGTCTACCCGGGCCCCTTTCCCCCTGCCGTCGGAGCGCGCCGGCGACGAGCAGCGCTTCGTGTCGCGCGACGCGATCTGGGTTTCGGTGGTGGACACCGGCATCGGCATCCGGCCGGAAGACCACGAGCGGCTGTTCCAGGAGTTCAGCCAGGTGGACAGCGCCCTCAACCGCCAGCAGCAGGGCACCGGACTCGGCCTCGCGCTCTGCAAGAGCTTCGTTGAACTCCATGGCGGCACCATCGGGGTCGACTCCATCCCCGGCCGCGGCTCAAGCTTCTGGTTCCTGCTGCCGGTGTCGGGCCCCATTCGCCGCACGGGCCCGGCGTCGCTATCATCAGTCCCATGATCCGGGCCTGGTCCTCCCGCCTCGGCGCCCTTGCGCTTGCCATGCTGCTCCTTGGTGGGGGCAGCGGTCTGCCGGTGCTCGATGCGCTGCTGCACCACTGGCGCATTGGCAACACCGGCGCCCAGGTCCAGTTGCTCGATCCCGATGGCAGTGCCACCCACGCCGAGCGCTGCACCCTCGGCACCGCGCTGCCGGCGCTGGCCGTGGCCACCGGCACTTCGGAGTTGGCCGTCGGCATGTACCTGCCGGAGAACCGCCCCACCGCGCGGCCCGCCGACCGTCTCGTTCCCCATTTCCATCCCGGCAACGCTCGCCCTCGGGCGCCGCCAGTCACTCCCGTCTGACCTGGTCGATTCCGAACCATTGATGATGTGACCTCCCCAGGGGAGGTGCATCGGCCAAACCCGACGTGGAGCTCCATTCAATGCTGAACATGATGATTGCGCTGGCCCTTGTGGCAGCGCCCATTCCTGCAGCCACACCAGTCGCCGCCATTACCGGCGTCGTCACCGACACGGCCGGCTCGCCTCTCGGCGACGTCCGGGTCACCATCGTTGAAGCCAATCGTTCGACCCGGACCGACGCCCAGGGCCGGTTCTCGTTCGTACAGCTGGCCCGCGGCACCTACGGGATTTCATTCGCACGCATCGGTTACGCCCCGCAAGTCCTGCGGGTCCAACTGGGTGAGGCCGACATGGAGCTCCAGGTCACGATGGTCGCAACGCTGATCGAGCTGCCGCCGATCCAGGTCACCTCATCGCCACTTGCCAGCAGCCTGCTGGACGCACCTCAACCCACATCGGTCGTCTCGGCCCAGGATCTCTCGTCGGTCGGCGCGCCCTCGCTGGGCGAGACCGTCAACGTGCTGCCGGGTGTGCGGAACTACAGCACCGGCGTCGGCATCGGAAAGCCGGTGATTCGCGGGCTCAGCTCCAATCGGGTGCTGGTGCTGGCTGATGGGCAGCGGCTGGAAAGCCAGCAGTGGGGCGACGAACACGGCCCCAACGTCGAGACCGCCGATGCGGCCCGGATCGAGGTCATTCGCGGGCCCGCCAGCGTGCTGTACGGCTCGGACGCCCTGGGAGGTGTGATCAACGTGATCGACCGTGACCTGCCCGATGCCATCGGCATCGCACCCTTCGTTCGCGGCCGGGTACACACCGCGTATCACTCCGGCTCCCGCATGCCTGAGGGTACCGTCGCGCTCGAGGGCGCCAGCGGCGGGGTGGGCTTTCGCGGCTCGGCAACCGGGCGGAAAAGTGGTGATCTCAGGACTCCTGACGGTGCCCTCGGCAACAGCGCCGCCGAAACGCTGGGCGGCGATGCTTCGTTCGGGCTGCGTGGTCCGTGGGGCGCGGCCCACCTCAACTATGCCCATCGCGCCGAGCGGCTCGAGATCCACGAGGATCCCGCTGAAGATCCGGGTGCCACACCCTATCAGCGGGTGGGCGACGACCGCATTCATTTCGAATTGAGCCTGCCCACCGGCGCATCGCACCTCGACATCGACGGCGGATACCAGCGCAATCATCGACGCGAATTCGAATCGGAAACCGACAGCGAGTTCGCCCTGGGACTCACCGCGGAAACCTGGACCACCGACCTGCGGCTGCACCACACCGCCATCGGCCCCATCGAAGGCATACTCGGCGTGAGCGGCGAGCGCTCAGCGTTGGCTATTGGCGGAGAGGAAGTTCTGGTGCCGGCGCATCGCACCAGCAGCGCCGGGTTCTACGCCTCGGAGCAGGCGTCGTTCGGGCGCTTCGATCTGTCAGCCGGAGCACGGTTCGACCTGCGCCGGCTCGATGTGGACCAGAACGCCGATCTGGGAGTCACCGACCAGGTCCGCAACTACGACGCGGTCAGTGGCAGTTTCGGGGTGCTCTATCACACGTCATCGTCCACCGCCATCGTCCTGAACATTGGACGTGGATTTCGCGCGCCATCGGCATACGAACTCTTCGCCAACGGGGTGCACGAGGGAACCGTGCGCTTCGAGCGGGGCGACCCGACGCTCGACACAGAGACCTCGCTCAACACCGATCTCGCGTTCCGGGTGCAGTCCAGTCATGTGCGGGCTGAAATCGGCGGCTTCGTCAACCTGGTGGACAATTTCATCCATCCTGACCCGTCAGGGTTCACCGATCCGGAGTCGGGATTCGCCATCTACGACTTCCGTCAGGCCGACGCCCGCCTGCTGGGACTCGAAGCAGTAGCGGAGTATCACCCCATCGCTCTGCTCCACCTTCGCGCGACGGCCGACTGGGTCCGGGGAGAGAATCGGGAGCTGCACCAGCCGTTGCCATTCGTGCCGCCGCTCAGGGTGACGTACGGTGCCGGCATCGAGTCGGACCAGCTGGGCCCATTGCTGAGTCCCCATCTGTCGGTACAGGGCGAGAGCAACGCCCGGCAGGACCGGCTCGATCCCGACGACGTTGCACCCGCGGGATACACGCTGGCCCATCTTGGCGCGGGCTTCAATGTCCCGGCTGGCGCCCAGCTGATTTCGGTGGATGTGCAGGTGCGCAACATGTTCAACAGCAGATACGCGAGCTTCCTCAGCCGCTACAAGGCGTATGCGCTGGATGGCGGGCGGAACATCATCCTGCGGGTGGGCACCGCGTTCTGACGAGGGACTGACTTACTGGATCGGCAGTGTGGTTGGCTCGGTATAGCTGTGCGGCCGGCGCTTGATGTAGAGGCGATACGGGCCCGCGTCATAATGGCCGGCCGACTTGTGCCACAGTCCGATCCAGGTCTCCACCTGCTGGCCGGGCGCCACCCAGTAGATCGAGCCGTCGAAACCATCGAACGGAGTGTACACGACCCGTTCGGGCAGGGGAGCTCCTGCCGCATCGCCGGTGAGGCGCAGCTCGTAGCTGGCGTCGGTGATGGCGGCATGCGCCACGAGGCCGGCGTTCTGCAATGAGACATTCAGGATGAAGCCGCCCTTGCCGACCGTCACCACCGTATCGCCGAATCCTGCAGCGGGCGTTGCCATGGCGCGTATGTCCCCGATGCGGGCGATCATTGCGAAGGTGGTCTCGGACGGATCCGGGTTCGGCCGTGGAGCCGTTGTCGGCAGGTCTCCACAGCCCCCCAGGGACAGCACCAGCAGCGCGGCAAGCGAACGCATGATCTCTTCGTCAGTTCGGGTTGCCGCCACCGCCGCCGTCATCCGGTAGCGACCTGCGGATGATCAGGAAGTAAGGTCCAAACTCGGTATGCAGTTCCGAGTTGTGGTAGAGGCTGAAGTAGGCAGTGACTTCGCCTCCTTCCTCGAGGCCCGAGATCGTTCCAGTGAAGGCACCGGTCCGCTCGAATTCGATAGGATCGGCAAATCCACCACCCGCATTGTTGGACGCCAGCCGCACTTCGAAGTCCGCAGCGGTTACTGCCGTCTCACGCGTTCCGCCCGGCCGGAAGAAGGTCACGGTGAACGGAATGATTCCGGTGGACGCCGCTGCCACCGTGCCGCCGAACCCGCCTGCCGTTTGGGTAGCGGCGTAATCGACGCCGTCGATCTCGACCACCATCGAACCGATATTGGGCTCGGCATCGCCCGGATCTTCGCTGGTGGCACAGCCCGGCAGCCCCGCCAGGGCGATCGCCGCAATGGCGGTCCACACGCTCCCACGCTTCGCATCCAGTCGCATCGATGACTCCCGAGTGAATGACAGGCGCCCGATCGGGCGTTCTGAGACAAATCTACTTCGTGATTCTCCAAGTGGGGACGCCTGAGGGAGTCGGCCGTGCACCGGGACGTCAGGGCTGCCGGGGGGAGCGCTTCCAGCCGGGCATCGGTGGCGTAATGGCAACCCGGCGAAGGAGTTCCAGATGGGGGGCAAGGGCATCGGCCAGCTGGCGAGCCACGTCCTCGTCGGATCCGCCGAACATGCCCTCGCCGGATGTAGTGAAAATGAGCGCTCCCGAGAGCCTGCCTTGGACGCGCAGGGGTACGATGAGCCTGGTGCGGCCCCGTGCGTCTTCCAGCGCGCTGCGGCGTTCGCCCCGGAGCACCTGCCCCAGGGCGTCGTCGCCCAGAGCCTGTTGCGGCAGGTCGGGCAGCGGCCGGCGCTCGCCCGGATGGAACAGCGCCACCCGGAGTTCATCGCCCAGCTTGAGGGCAATGGACATCTCCTCGAAGCCGAGCATCCCGGCGGCTTCCGACTGCACCCGAAGTGTCGCGTCTGCCGGGTCCTTCGCGGACGCCAGCGCTTCCACGATCCGCGCCAGCCGCGACGTGGTGGTGCGCTGACTCGCCACGTGACTGCGGAGCACTTGCAGGTGTCCCGCGAGCAGGTAGGAGTCGAGCCGGGCGGCCACCGCGCCCCGCATCGAGCGCAGCAGTTTCGCGTCCTCCTCGTCGTACTGCCGGTCATGGCTGCTGCCCAGCATCAGCAGGCCGACGGTTCTGTTCGCCACGGTGAGCCGCACCCCGACGACGGACCGCATCGCCGGGGCACCCGAGACCGGCGGAAACGCGACCGGCTCGCCTGGCAGCCCGTGGAGCACAAACGAATCTGCCGAACCCAGCAGCCCGGCCAAGTCGACCTGGCCCCGATGCACCACGAGGTCGGGATCACCCCAGAGCGAGCCTCCCCCATGCAAGCCGATCCGGTACCACTGATCCAGCGTGGTGCCCGGAACCATGAGCTCGGCGCGGTCGTGAGGCAGCAACGGCTGGAACGAGGTGCTGAGCCGTTCGCGCAATTCGATTGGGCTTCCGGCTTCCACCGCTGCCGAGTTGACGGCGCCCATCAGGTCGAGCAAGTCACGGTCGGAGCGCGGCGCCGGTGCGTCCCCCTCGCGCCACCGGCGGGCAAGCCGCGCCAGCGAAGGTGCGAGCGCGTCCGCTGCCAGCTGTGCGGCGGCGCGCTCGCGCGGGCCATGAAGCGCATCGCCCAGCGCCGCGAAGAGCAACAGCCCCACATCCACTCCGCTCACCGAAGCGACCACCGCCGTGGTGGAGTGGTAGCCCGCGTTGCGAACGATTTCCTCGAGCAGGCCCAATTGATGCAGACTGATGGCCGGCGGCTCCGGCACGTTGAGGTGATCTGCCGCTAGTTCCTCGGGGCCCAGCAGCACCGAGCCGCCTGACACGGGGTAGAGCCAGAAGCCCAGGAGGTCGTGGGGAATCTCGGGGGCGAGCGTGGCTGAAATGGCCTGATGCCAGGTGCTTCGGGTGACCGGATCAGCCGGATCCTCATCCGCCGGCAGCAACGGCACCAGCGGCCCCTCGCCCAGGGACGGGAGGTGGTCGGGACGCTCTTCCGGAGGGATCGTTGCCATGGGGGTGTTACAACGTGCACGGAGCGTGCCCCGCGCCAAGGCTCGACGTAGCCAGCTAACATGTTATGTGGGAATCACTTGGAAAAACGCGGATAGGCCACCAGATTGCGCCGTAGTGGCACTCCGCAAGTCGGCTGGGCGAGATGTCGCGAAGCGACACGTGGCGAGCAGCGGCTCTCAGCCGCGCGTCGGCCGCGCGGAACATTCCCCCGCTTGCCACGTTTATTAAACGGTATTTGAGTTTGCTTCGGACAGACGGGAGGAGTTGTGCCAATGGTATCAGCAGCTGTACGAACAGTGGGAATGTTGTCGTTCTTGCTGGTGGCGGGCGTCCGAAATCCCAGTGCCGCCACCGTTCCAAATCTGAGCAATACACCGGTCGCCACTATTTCGGCGATCACCAGCGATCTGGCTCCGCTCGAGGCGGCGACTGCCGCCGCCGGGCTGGACAGCGATGTATTGCACGAGGCATTGAGTGCCCGGGAAGCGGCCGTGCGGTCGGGAGAGTCGACCAGCACCCTGCTCACCGTCATCGATTACGGTCTGCCGTCGCGCGAGCGGCGGCTGTGGGTCATCGACCTCGCCACCGACTCGGTGCTGGCGCATGAACTGGTGGCCCACGGCAAGAACAGCGGCGGCGACATCGCCACCAGCTTTTCCAACCGGCGCGGCAGCAACCAGTCGAGCCTCGGCACGTTCGTCACCGGCGACACCTATCATGGCAAGCACGGGCTGTCACTCCGGCTCCACGGACTGGACGCCGGCGTCAACGATGCGGCCTTCGACCGTGCCATCGTGATCCACGGCGCCGCCTATGTGCGGGAGAGCATCGTGCCGCAGCTGGGACGACTGGGTCGCAGCCAGGGCTGCCCCGCCCTCGCCGAGGACGTGGCGCCAAGAATCATTGAGATGATCAAGGGCGGAACGGTGGTGTATGCTGCTGGAAGGAAGTGAGAAGAGAGACTTCTGACTTCTCACTTCTCACTTCCCACTTCCCACTTCCCACTTCCCACTCCCCACTCCCCACTCACCCTACCCGTGCCATGTCCTGTCGCACGGTTCTCATTGCCAGCCCCACGATGATCCCGCCCAGCACACCAGCCGCTGGCAGAATGAGAATTGCGCGGTCGATGCCGAAACTGTCCGACAGAGCCCCGACCAGCGGGAGTGCCACCGCGTCGCCCACCAGATGGATGAATAGCAGGTAGGTGCCGGCCACCGTGGCGCCGATGCGGGCCGGCACCACGTCGAAGATCGCCGCAGCAATCGGTCCGTTGTAGAACGTCAGGAAGAACACCGCAGCCGCAAAGACCGGCTTGAACATGCTGGCATCGCGCAGCGTGAGCAGCCAGAAGGCCAGCACGCCGCCGACCGTCATGCCCAGGGCGATGGCGATGATGCGTCCCGCCTCGGTGCGGGCGCGCAATCCGTCTGCCAGGAACCCTCCCGCCAGCGTTCCCAGCGCTCCGAACACCAGCAGCCGCCAGCCCAACAGGTCCGACGCGTCGGCGGGCGAGATCCCCAGCTCCCGGGACACGAAGGTCGGCGCCCATGCGACCAGCCCGTTCATACCGAACGAGATCAGTGCACCGCCCACAAAGATGTACACCAGCGTGGGCGTACGGAGCACTCGGCGCGCTGCACCGAGCATCTCCTCGAATGCCGGCGTCATATCTCCGCCAAAAGGCGTCTCGTCGATCTGCTTGGCGCGAATCTGCCGCACCCACTGCAGGATATTGATGGCGAGCCCCATGAGGGCCACGATCGAAAACGCCGCGACGTCGATGCGGCTGTCGGCACCAAACTGGAAGTCGAGCACCGCGGCAAGCACCCCGCCCAGCACCAGCCCCGCAACCGTGGGAAAGAACTGCCGCAGCAGTGACAGGCCCTGGTCCCGCATCCTGCTGAGGTTCGGGCGCACCGCCACCGGAGCCAGAATCCGGGTCGGATCCTTGAGCCGGGCAGCGAGCAGAGCGCACACAAACCCCGGTGCACCCACCACCATGAATGCGACCCGCCAGCCGTAGGCGTCGCCCAGGACGCCGCCCAGCCAGATGCCGAGCCCGCCGCCCACCACCAGCCCGGCGGAGAGAATGCCCATGGCCACCGCCCGGCCCCGCTTGACGAAGTAGTCCGCCACCAGCGACGCCGCCGCCGCGCCGAATGCTGCTTCTCCGATACCCACCGCGGCCCGGCAGATGAACAGCTGGGCATAATTCTCCACCAGGCCACTGAGCATGGTAAAGAGGCTCCACAGTGCTACGCCGAACGCGATCACCGCCCGGCGGGAGCGCAGATCGCTCATCACGCCGAACGGCAGCGCAGCCACCGAGAAGACCAGCACGTAGGCCGAGCCCAGCCAGCCGAGCTGGGTGTCACTCAGCGCGAGGTCGGCCTTGATCGGCTCGAACAGCGCGAAGATGACGTTGCGGTCGAGGTAGTTGAGGAGATTGATGACCGTGAGCAGGCCCAGCGCGTACCAGGCGTACGCGCGGGAGGGTCGCTCAACCGGTGGAACGGCCGTGGCGGGCAATTGGCGTCAGAGGTCCATCGCGCTGCGGGGAAGATCCGTCGCGCGCCGCAGGGGATTGCCGGGATCTTCATCGGCCGGACGGTCCTCACGCGCGCGCATGATGATCGCTACCGCTTCCTTCGGCTCATCGGTGACCTTGAACAGCAGCATGTCGGGCTCGCTGATCTTTCCTTCCTTCAGCACCCGCTGCTCCAGCCAGTCCACCAACCCCTGCCAGTACTCCTTGCCGAACAGGATCACCGGGAAGTGCTTGATCTTGCCTGTCTGGATCAGGGTCAGCGCCTCGGTCAACTCGTCGAGAGTGCCGAAGCCGCCCGGGAACACCACAAACGCGGTCGAGTACTTCACGAACATCATCTTGCGGACGAAGAAGAACCGGAAGTTGATGCTGCGTCGCACGTACGCGTTGGTGCCCTGCTCAAACGGGAGTTCAATGTTGCAGCCGATTGAGAGCCCTCCGCCCTCGACGGCACCGCGATTGGCCGCTTCCATGATCCCGGGCCCACCGCCGGTGATGATGGGGATGTCCTCGAGCGCCAGCAGCCGGGCCGTTTCCACTGCCGCCTGATACTGGGGATCGGTAGGCGGGGTCCGCGCCGAGCCAAAGATCGAAACGCCGTCGATGACGTCGCCCAGCGCGTCGAACCCCTCGACGAACTCACCCATGATGCGGAAGACCCGCCACGGGTCGGTCTTGAGCAGCGCGTCGGGCCGGTACTTGGGCTGCGGTCCCTCGAGCAGGATCTCGTCCTCGGTGGGACGGGCGGCTTCCTTCGCACTGCGCGGCGGCTCGCCGGTCGCGCGATAGGGACGTTCGGGATCTTTGGGATCAGCCACGGGCAAGAAGGGGGATGAGGGCCCGATGGTCGTCGGGCACATTGTAGAACCAGGGCGACACCCGCACATGGCCGGGGCGCGCGTCAGCAATGAAGCCGGCATCCGCCAGCCGGGACACATCTGCCTTGGGATCGGCACTGGGCAGCATCACGATGCCGGACCGTTCCGCCGGGGTCGGCGCCACTTTGGGCGTGATGCCGGCGCCACGTGCGGTCTCCAGCAGGTCTTCCACCAGGCCGCTGGTGATCCGACGGGCTTCGGCGGGTCCCAGTTCTTCCAGCGCCTCGAGTCCGCCGAGCTGGGCATAGACCGACGCAACCGCCGGCGTACCCAGCTCGAACCGGCGAGCATCGTCGTGCGGAACAAAATGATGAGTGTCGAAGTTGAACTGGTCCCGGTGAGCAAACCACCCCGTCGCCTGGGGAAAGAGATCCGGCGTGAGATGCGGTGCCGCGTAGAGGAAGGCGATTCCGCTGCCACCCATCAGCCACTTGAGGCCGCCGGCGCAGTAGAAGTCCGCCTCCATCGCAGTGACGTCAACCGGCAGCTGCCCCGCTCCCTGATAGCCATCGATGAGGCAAAGCGCGCCCCGCCGGTGCGCCAGCCGCGCAATGGCGGCGGCGTCCTGGATGGCGCCGGTGGCAAAGAAGACGTGACTGGTGGCCACCAGCGCGGTGCGAGCGTCGATCGCGGCCTCGAATGCCTCCAGCGGCACTCGCACGCCATCGGGACTCTTGAGCACCACCACCTCGACGGCCCTCGGCGCCTTGACCATCCATTGATAGGCGATGGTGGGGAAATCGAGCTCGGTCACCACCACCCGGTTCCGCCTGCTGTAGTCGAGCGACTCGGCCACGCTGGTGAGCGCCGACGAGATGTGGGCGTGCAGCGCCACGGCGCCCGGTGCGGCACCGATCAGGCGGCCATAGCGGGCGCGGAGGTCGGCCAGCGCCGCCCACCAGATCTCGTACCACGCGGACGCACCCATCGCCTGCCACAGGTCGAGGTACTCGTCCACCCGGGCACGAGCGCGCACGCTCAGCGCGCCCAGCGAGCAGCTGTTGAGGTAGATGGCGCGATCGAAGATGGGGTACCGGTCCCGGAACACCCCGGCAGCGGCAGGTGCGGTAACAGCCATGGCGGCAATATACGGGACTCGGGGCGGGTGCGTGGTTAGCTTGAAAGTGGGAAGTGGGAAGTGGGCAGTGGGAAGTGGGAAGTGGGAAGTGGGAAGTGGGAAGTGGGAAGTGGGCAGTGGGAAGTGGAAGGATGAACGGAGCAACAGCTGAATGACCGATCCCCAATGGCGTACCTACCCCGGCTCGTGGAGCAAGCTGTCACTGCGGCTGTTTCTGCGCGGGCTGGGTGAGCCCCGGATGGCAGTTGACCTCATCACCGCCGCGTGGGCCTTCCGTCGGCGGGACTGGTGGAAGCAGGCGCCCTTCCTGCCGCTGCCTGATCAGCCCTATCTCCGATGGCGGATGTACACCGCTTATGGAGATGAAGGAGCCGTGCCACCGGTGGAGGACGTAATCCGCTTCGCACGCTGGCGGAGGGAGCTGCTGCGGTCATGATGCGTGTGGTGATTCTTGGTGGCGGGTTCGCCGGACTCCACACCGCCAAGGGACTGAAGGATGCGCCGGTGCACGTCACCATCGTGGACCGAGAGAACCACCATCTGTTCCAGCCGATGCTTTACCAGGTGGCAACGGCCGCCCTGAGCCCCGGCGACATCGCCTCTCCCATCCGGTCCATCCTCCGCAAGCACAAGAATACCGAGGTGCTCCTGGGCGAGGCGTCGCGAGTGGACATAGACTCCCGGACCGTCCATCTCGAGGATGGTCGTAGTATCGGCTACGACTATCTCATCGTCGGCACGGGTGCTCGGCACTCCTACTTCGGCCACGACGATTGGGCGGATGATGCACCCGGCCTGAAAAGCATCGCGGACGCAGTGCTGATCCGCGAGCGGATGCTGCTGGCGTTCGAGCTGGCCGAACAGGCGGCCACGCCGGCGGCTCGGCGGGCACTGCTCAACTTCGTGGTGGTCGGTGCCGGACCGACCGGCGTCGAAGTGGCGGGCGCCCTCGCCGAGATCAAGGAGTACACCCTCCGGCGTGACTTCCGGAACATCAACCCGCGCGAGGCCCGGGTAATCCTGCTCGAGGCAGGGCCGAAGGTGCTTTCTACTTATCCTGCCGAATTGTCGGAAAAGGCCCGCCAGAATCTGCAGCGGCTGGGTGTGGATGTGCGGACTGACACGATGGTGACGGATATCAACCGCGACGGTGTCACTGCCGGCGGTGAGTTCATCGCCTCCCGCACCATGATCTGGGCTGCCGGCAACATCGCCAGCCCGCTGCTCAAGTCGCTCGGCGTGCCGCTCGACCGGCAGGGGAGGGCCATAGTCGAGCCCGACTGCTCCATTCCCGGCCACCGCGAAGTGCTGGTGCTGGGTGATGCCGCCAACTACCCGCACCAGGGCGAGAAGCCCCTCCCCGGGGTCTGTCCGGTGGCGATCCAGATGGGCCAGTACGCTGCCCGGGTCATCCGGAGCGAGACCCTGCGCCACAAGCTCACCGCCGACCGTCCCCAGTTCCATTACCGCGACAAGGGCCAGCTGGCGGTGATCGGACGGGGGCGGGCGGTGGCGGACATCGGCAAGGCCCATTTTTCCGGCTTCATTGCCTGGCTGCTATGGATCTTCGTTCACATTTTCTTCCTTATCGGGTTCCGGAACCGCGTCATCGTGCTGATGGAATGGGCCTTCTCCTATTGGACCTACGGACGCGGCGCCCGGCTGATTGCCAACGCCTCACTTGAAGACGGCGCACGCGGCGCCGATATCGCCTCGGCCAGTGACCGGCGAAGGGCCACGGTCGCATGAGCGTCGGGTCGGAGGACGTGAAGCGCTGGGCTGCCGAGCTGGAATTTCTCGCGTGCGGCGTCACCGACCTCGCGCCCAACGCGTATGCCGCCGAACTCGATGCCTGGCTGGCCGCGGGTCGCGGGGGCACCATGCGCTACATCAATCGACAGGCGAAGAAGCGGAAGGACCCGAAGCTGGCCGATGGCGAGGCCAGGAGCGTCATCGTTCTGCTGGAGAACTACTACCGTCACGATCCGGCGGGCGACGAAGCGCCGGCCAAGGTGGCGCGTTACGCGCGGGGCAGGGACTACCACGCCACCATGCTCACTCGGGTCGAGCAGCTCGCAGCGCGTCTCCGCCAACAGGGCGCGGCGCACACACGGTGTTACGTGGACACCGGTCCGGTGGCCGAGCGCGAGCTGGCCCGCCGCTCGGGGCTGGGTTGGATCGGCAAGAACGCCATGCTGCTGCGGCCAGGCGTTGGCTCCTGGTTTTTCATCGGCGAGATCTTCACCGACCTGCCGCTCGCGCCTGACGCACCAATGGACACCGACCACTGCGGCAGCTGCACCCGCTGCCTCGATGCCTGCCCCACCGATGCGTTCGTCGAGCCGAGGGTGCTGGACGCGACCCGCTGCATCTCGTATCTCACCATCGAGCAGCGTGGCCCCATTCCCGACGAACTGGCGCAGAAGATGGAAGGCAGGGTGTTCGGCTGCGACATCTGCAATGACGTCTGCCCCTGGAATCGGCGCTTCGCCACCGACACCAGTGTCGCGGGCTACCAGCCGCAGCAGCTGCTCAGTGATGCGCAGCCGAATCGGTTCGAACAGATGACCGAGGCGGAGTTCGATGCCGAGTTCGGCTCCACTCCCCTCAGCCGGCCCGGCCTGGCCGGCATGCAGCGCAATTTCGCGGCGGCGTTCGCGGCCACCGTTCCCTCTACTCGAGTCACGCCCAATGTCTGACGCATTCCATTTCGCCTTCTTCGTGAGCGACCTCGACGCCACCCGTCGCTTTTATGGAGAGGTGCTGGGCTGTACTGAGGGCCGAAGCACAGCGACCTGGGTGGATTTCGACTTTTTCGGCAACCAGATCTCCTGCCACAACTCCGGCAAGCCGGCCCCCACCGACTGGACCGGCAAGGTGGATGGCATCGCCGTGCCAATGCCCCACTTCGGCGCGGTGCTGCCATGGGTGCGGTTCGAGCAGCTGGCCGAGCGGATCCGGACCGCCGGTATCGAATTCATCATCGAGCCCACTACCCGCTACGTGGGGCAGCCGGGAGAACAGGCAACCATGTTCCTCCTGGACCCCAGCGGCAACGCACTCGAGTTCAAGAGTTTCCGCCATCCGGAGCACGTCTTCACCGCATGATCCGCGCGTCGGTCGTGATCATCGGGGGCGGCGTCATCGGGGCCAGCATCGCGTGGCACCTGGCGCAGCTGGGCTGGAAAGACATTCTGATCCTCGACCAGGGAGAGCGTCCGGGGGAGGGAAGCACCGGGCGGGCAACCGGCGGATTCCGGGCATCGTACGGCAGCGCCATCAATGTTCGGCTTTCACTGCTGGCGCGGGAGAGGCTTCGCCGCTTTGCCGAAGACACGGGCGGGACATGCGGGTTCCAGCCGGTGGGCTACCTCTGGCTCGCGGCCAATTCCGCCGAACGGGATGAATTGCGTGCTGGTCTCGAGCTCCAGCACCGTGAGGGACTGGGCGAGTCGTGTGAGGTTACTGCCGACCAGTGCCGAGCCCTGGTCCCCGCGCTCGCCGCTGAACGCCTGGTGGGTGGGGTCTGGTCCCCCACCGACGGCTACATCCGGCCGATGGGCATTCTCGCTGGGTATCTCTCTGCCGCAACACGAGAAGGAGTCGAGGTGCGGTGGCGCACTCGAGTTGAAGGCCTTGAGCGCGACAGCGCCGGCCGTATTGCCGCTGTGCACACCAATACGGGGCCCATCAGCGCAGATCACGTGGTCAACGCGGCCGGCGCCTGGGCCGGCCAGGTCGCGGCGACGGCCGGACTGGACGTACCAGTGACTCCGCTCCGGCGACAGATCGTCCCTACCGCGCCTACCTCGGCACTACCGCCGGGCACTCCCATGACACTCTTCGCGGGAGACGGCTTTCACTTCCGGGTCCGCGACGACCACGTGCTGCTGGCCTGGCCCACGCCGGGTGCGGCGGACGACCCCTGGAGTGTGACGGTGGAGCCGGGCTGGGTCGAACAAGTCACGGCGATGGCGCACCAGCGGGTGCCCGCGTTGCGTGCCGTGCCGGTGCGGGGCGACGCCGCGTGGGGCGGGCTCTATGAGGTCTCGCCCGACAAGCACGCGGTGCTCGGTGTCCATCCCGATTGCGAGAATTTCTTTCTCGCCAATGGCTCGTCCGGCCATGGCGTGATGCACTCCCCGGCGTTGGGCGCATTGCTGGCCGAGATCATGACCCATGGTGAGGCGCGCTCGCTCGATGCGTCGCCCCTCCGGCCCTCGCGCTTTGCCGAGAACGACCTGATCCCCGGATCGGCACTGCTGTGAGTGACTTCCTCGCCCTGGGTGACAGCTACACCATCGGCGAAGGAGTGACCCGGGACGAATCGTGGCCACTGGTGCTGAGCAGTCTCCTCGCGACTCGCACCTCGCGACTCGGGACTACAGAGATCATCGCGACCACCGGCTGGACCACCGACGAACTCATGGCTGCCATCGAGGCAGAGCAGCCGTCCGGGCCCTTTGAACTGGTGACGCTGCTCATCGGCGTCAACGACCAGTACCGCGGCCGTACGCCTTCCGAGTATCGAACCGGGCTGGTTCCGTTGCTGGAACGCGCCGTCGTGCTGGCGGGGGACGACGCCGGTCATGTGCTGGCGATCTCGATTCCCGACTGGGGTCTGACACCCTTCGCCGAGGGGCGCGACCGCGCCGCCATCGCACGCGAGATTCAGGAGTTCAACGCCGTGGCGGCCGAAGCAGCAGCGCGGGCCGGGTGCCGTTGGGCCGATATTCGGGCGGCACAGGACGCCGATCGTGGCACTCTCCTGGTGGCCGACGCACTCCATCCCTCGGCCAGGGCATACGAGGCATGGGCCAGTGCACTACTTCCATTCGCGCGCGCGGCACTGGGGCGGGCGTGACATCTTCCGACTTTCGAGAGTGAGTTCCGCATGTCATTCGGGCTGGACCAGACCAAACTGACGTATGGTGGGTATCTCCGGGTGGACGACCTGCTCAAGCTGCAGCAGCTCCGATCCAGTCCGCCCCGTCATGACGAGATGCTGTTCATCGTCATCCACCAGGTCTACGAGCTCTGGTTCCGCCAGATCCTGCACGAGCTGGAGGGAATCATTCGGCGGCTGGATGAGGAGGACGTGCTGGGCGGCACTCGGCTGCTGGGTCGGGTGCACGAGATCCAGAAGGTCCTGATTGCCCAGCTGTCCGTGCTCGAGACCATGACGCCGATGGAGTTTCTCTCCTTCCGCGATCATCTGATGCCTGCCAGCGGGTTCCAGTCGGCCCAGTTCCGCGAAATGGAGTTTCTGGTCGGGATCAAGGAGCCACGGATGGTGGAGTACCACGCGTCCGACGCCGGCGCGAAGGCCCGGCTGGAAGCCCGGCTGGCCGGGCGCACCCTGCGCGACGCGGTGGACGACCTGCTCCGCCGCCGAGGCTACGCGCTCGACGCTGCGTCGGTGGCTCGGCTTTACCGCGCGCCGGAGGGGCACGTGGAGCTGTTCCTCCTCGCAGAGGCGCTCATCGAGTTTGACGAACTGCTCACCGTCTGGCGCTTCCGGCATGTGCAGATGGTCGAGCGGGTCATCGGTGGCAAGCCGGGAACCGGCGGGAGCAGCGGTGCCAGCTACCTGCGGACCACCCTCGACAAGCGCATCTTTGCGGAGTTATGGGACGCTCGCAGCCAGCTGGAGATCGCGCACGATGCCGAGTGATCCGCGATTTCCGATCGGACCATGGCACTGGCCCGATGAAGTGCCGGCGGCCGAGAGGCCTCGGCTGATCCAGGAGATCGCTGACACGCCATCACGGATGCGCGCTGCGGTCGATGGCCTCGACGATGCGCAGCTCGACACCCGCTATCGCGATGGCGGATGGACGGTGCGGCAGGTGGTGCACCACCTGGCCGACAGCCATGTGAACAGCTACACCCGGTTCCGGCTGGCGCTCACCGAAAGCGTGCCGACCATCCGCGCCTACCGGGAAGAACGCTGGGCCGAGCTCGCTGATGCCCGGACGCTGCCGCCCGGCGTTTCGCTGGCGCTGCTGGACGCGCTGCATGAGCGATGGGTGGTGCTGCTTTCGAGCATGACCGACGCCGACTTCGCCCGGAACCTGGTGCATCCGGATCACGGCGTGATTCCGCTGGACAAGATGCTGGCGATGTACGCCTGGCACGGCACGCACCATGTGGCGCACGTAACTACCCTTCGCAGCCAACGCGGCTGGTGAATATGGACGGCTCCTCGGTGGACCTGATTCATGGCAACTGGGACGTCATCGGCCGGTTGCTCGCGGCGATGGTGGCCGGCTTCGTGCTCGGCGTCAATCGCGACCTTCGGGGCAAGGCCGCCGGTGTACGCACCCACGGACTGGTGGCGATCGGCGCGAGCCTGGTGACGATCATCAGCATGGAAGTGGCGTCGGTCGGGACCTACGACCCCAACGCCATTGCCCGTGTGGTCCAGGGCATCATCACCGGTATCGGCTTCATTGGTGGCGGCGTCATCCTCAAGCTCCCCGAGCATCGCACGGTGCAGGGACTCACCACCGCCGCCTCGGTCTGGATCGCGGCGTGCCTCGGCATCTCCTTCGGCGCCGGCATGTGGCGCACGGCGGTGTTCGGCCTGGTGCTCACCATGCTGGCACTGCTCACTGGTGGGGCCATTGAGCTGATCGCCACCCGGATCTTCAAGAATCGGGACCCGGACGGCCACGCGAGCGGACACCAGAGCGGTCACTGATCAATGCACCCGGAGCTGCTGACTCCGCGACTCCGGTTGCGGCCCTTTATCATGGACGATGCCGCGGACCTGGCCCGAATCGCCAATGACCGCGACATCGCCGCCAATACGCTGACCATTCCCTATCCCTATCATGAATCGGCAGGGCGGGAGTGGATCGCGACCCACGCCGATGGCGTCGAACGTCATTCACCCGTGGTCTATGCCGTCGCTCGCCGCACCGACGGCGCATTGATCGGCGCGACGGGGCTGGCGCTGGTGCCGGAACATCGTCGAGCCGAGCTGGGCTACTGGATTGCGCGCGCGGCGTGGGGCCAGGGCTTCGCCACCGAGGCCTCGGCGGCGCTGCTCGAGTACGGCTTCGAGCGGCTGGGGCTGGAGCGGATCCACGCCGCCCATTTTCCCCGCAATCCTGCATCGGGCCGGGTACTGCAGAAGCTGGGCATGCGCCATGAGGGTACCCTGCGGTCGCACCTCGTCAAATGGGATGTCCCTGAAGACCTGGCTGTCTACGGCATCCTGCGCGAGGAGTTCACGCCCTGGCGGGCGAGGAGTGAAGGATGACTGACGGCAACGACGAACTTCCGGTCCGGCGCGGCCCGCCGGTCGAGGTGCGCGACAAGCGGCTGGAAGAGCTGCGCAAGATGGCCTGGGTGCTGGACAGTCAGTTCCGCATTCCGGGCACCAACTTCCGGTTCGGAGTGGATGCACTCGTCGGGCTGGTGCCGGGCCTGGGCGATTTCGCCGGCGCTACGGCGTCGCTGTTTTTCATGTTTCAGGCTGCACGCCTGGGTGCGTCGAAGACGATCCTGACCCGGATGGCCACCAACGTCGCCATCGAGACGCTGGTCGGTGCCGTACCGGGCCTGGGCGACATCTTCGACGCCACCTTCAAGGCCAACAAGCGCAACTACAAGCTGATCGAACGCATGGTCATAGAGCCGGACACGACCCATGTGGCCAGCCGGAAATTCGTGACCGGCATGATGCTGGCCATCGGCGCCGTAGTCCTGCTGATCGGCATCCTCGCGGTGGTGCTGGGGATTCTCCTGTTCCAGGCGCTGGCCGGCGGTCGCGGGCCGCTCGGCTGAGGGGTAAGTGGGAAGTGGGAAGTGGGAAGTGGGGGCCGCCGAGCCGCCGGGCGATGGTGTTAGATTACAGGGACGCATACAGGTCCCTTTCAGCGAGTTGCCGGTGAGTTCGTACAAGGTCGAACAGCAGCGGGTGCGCTACCGCGATCGTGATTTTCACTTCGTTTCGTATGAAGGCCACCCCGCCAACGAGCGCAAGGGCGAATCGGCCGAGCCGCCGATGTGGTATCTCATGGGTCCCGGCAAGCGTTGGCCCGCTGTGCCGCATGTCGTGGGGCAGCCCGCCGAGGAGCTCGAAGTCGCGCTGGTAGGCTGGATCAAGGAGCAGGGACTGGGACGCGCGGTGGTGACTCGGAGGCCGTAGCGTGGACCAGGCCGTCCCGACGCTCCACAGCATCGCGGTGTTTTCGCTCGACATCGCCCGGGCCGTCAATTTCTACCGCGACATCCTCCGGTTGCCGCTCATCCGGCAGGGCTCCTTCGGTGCCGAGTTCCTGGAGGAGCGACCCCATCTGAGTGTCCATCCCGCAGTACATCCCGATGCGAAGAAGCTGGTGGGCCGCGATACCGGGCTCACTTTTTACGTGCCCGGCCTGGTCCACTTCTGCGGCGAGCTGCACGAGAAGGGCGTCCGGTTCATCACCGAGCCCACCAGGCAGTCGTGGGGGGTCATGGCGATGATCACCGACCCTGACGGCAATGTCATGGCGCTCTGGGACGACAAGGTTCCCGAAGAAGAGTGAGCCATTCCGGTTCGTTCGCGAGCGACAATACCGCCGGCGCCCACCCGGACGTGCTGGCCGCGATGGCGCGGGTCAACACCGGACACGCACCCGCCTACGGCTACGACGAGCACACCGAGCGCACCCGCCTGCTGCTGCGGCGCGCCCTGGGTGAATCGGCGCAGCCGTTCTTCGTCTTCGGCGGCACCGGCGCCAACGTCACCGCACTCGATGCCGTGCTGCTTCCGCAGGACTGCATCATCACCGCAGCCACAGCGCACATCCAGGTGGATGAGTGCGGCGCACCCGAGCGGCACATCGGATGCAAGCTCTTGCCGGTCGAAACCCCCGATGGCAAGCTGACCCCGGCGCTGGTCGGACCCCACATCAAGGGCGTCGGCTTCGAGCACCATGCACAGCCGCGGGTAATCTCGATCTCCCAGAGCACCGAGTACGGTACCGTCTACACGCCCGAGGAGGTCGAGGCGTTGAGCGAGTTCGCCCACAGCAGGCGATTGCTGCTGCATGTGGACGGCGCCCGGATCGCCAATGCCGCTGCCTCGCTGAACGTGCCGCTCAAGGCCATCACCAGTGATGCAGGCATCGATCTCCTGTCGCTTGGCATCACCAAGAATGGCGCGGTAGGTGCGGAGGCGGTGGTCTTCTTCCGGGAAGAACCGGCCAAGCGGTTCAAGTACGTGCGGAAGCAGGGCATGCAACTCCCCTCCAAGATGCGGTTCGTGGCGGCCCAGTTCGAGGCGCTGTTCACCGACGATCTCTGGCGCCGCAATGCCGCCCACGCCAACGCCATGGCCCGGCGGCTGGCCGAAGGCGTTCGGGGTGCTCCGGGAGTCACCATCACCCAGCAGGTCGAAGCCAATGCCGTCTTCGCGACGCTGCCGAAGAACCGGATCGCTCCGCTGCAGGAGAAGTTCTTCTTCTATGTGTGGGATGAGGCGACCAGCGAAGTGCGGTGGATGACGAGCTGGGATACGAGCCCCGAGGAAGTCGATGCTTTTGTCGCTGAAGTGGGAAGTGGGAAGTGGGGGGGGGGGGGGGGGGGGGGGGGGAATTAACGGCGGAAGGATAACAAAGAGACGGGTCAAAAAAACAAAAAACCACAGAAAACAAGAGAGGGCGCAGGAGGAGAGACCCCAAAAAGAACA
>JAICQR010000018.1 GCA_025937755.1 Gemmatimonadales bacterium
CGCCCCGCCAGCGCCGTGAAGGAACTGGTGGAGAACGCGCTCGACGCCGGCGCCACGATGATCCGGGTGGCTGCGGAGCAGGGCGGGCGCGCGCTGATTGAGGTGAGCGACGATGGCAGCGGCATGGGCCGGGAAGACGCGGTGCTGGCACTCGATCGTCATGCGACCAGCAAGATCCGGAGCGCAGGCGACCTCGTCGGGGTGGCGACGTTCGGCTTTCGGGGCGAGGCACTTCCTGCCATTGCGTCGGTATCGCGCTTCGAACTGCTGACCAGCGAGGATGGCGCGATGGCGACCCGGGTGCGGGTGCACGGCGGCCGGCTGGAGCAGGTGGAGTCAGACGCGCGCGCGCAGGGCACCACCATCACAGTGCGCGGCCTGTTCTTCAACACGCCGGCACGTCGCAAGTTCCTGCGGTCGGTGAGCAGCGAGAGCCGGGCCATCGCAGACGCCGTGTCCACCCTGGCGGTGGCGCACCCCGCGGCCGGCTTCGAGCTGGTGCTGGACGGGGCGATGCGACTGTCGGTGCCACCCGGAGAGAGTCCGGACGAGCGGCTCGCGTCGGTATGGGGCCGGTCGCTCGCCGGCACGCTGGTTCCGGTGGAGTACGCGGTGGGCGGCTTCCGGGTGCATGGCTTCGTGCAGCGTCCCGCCGACGCAAAGCCGACCGGGCGGCGCACCCAGTTGTTCATCAACGGCCGGCCCTTCCGGGATCCTTTCCTGATCCGTGCGGCCGAGGCGGGGTACCGCGCCGCGATCCATCCGGGCGACCGTCCCTCGCTGCTGCTGCGGCTGGAGACCCAGGCGTCCGACGTGGACGTCAACGTGCATCCGGCAAAGCTCGAGGTACGCTTTCGCGACCGGATCGGCGCCGAGCGTGCCGTGGAAGAGGCCACGCGCGACGCGATCTCGAAGCTGGTGGCGTCGGCGCCGGTAGGGGACTGGCGACCGGCACCCGTCGCGCACGGCGGTGGCATTCGTCACGAAGCCGCGCCCGCCAGTCATGCAGTGAGTTTCGCCGATCTCCTGGCCGATGCGGCGCCGGTGGCGGTTGACGATGCAGCCGCGGAGTTCACGGCCGCGGCGCAGCAGCCGCCATTATTGCAGCTGTTCCAGACCTACATCCTGTACGAGAGCGAGGACGCGCTGGTGTTCGTGGATCAGCACTCGGCCCACGAGCGCGTGCTCTACGAGGAGACGATGGCGCGTCTCACCGGCGGTGGCGCCCCGGCCCAGCGACTGCTGCTGCCGATGACACTCGACCTTTCTGACGAGGAGCTGGAAGCGGTCGAGCAGCACGGCGAAGCGCTCACGGCGGTGGGCTTCGAGTGCGAACCATTCGGCGGGCGCTCGGTCATCCTTCATGCTGTCCCGTCGCCGCATCCACGATTTGACGCGGGTGCGACCTTTCGCGAGATGGTGGCCGATCTCGCGCGGGGCCGGTTTGGCGGCTGGAGCAATCGGCTGGAACGGTTCGCCGCGACGTTCGCCTGCCGTGCGGCCATCAAGGGTGGCGACGCCATCGGCGAATCCGAGATGCGCGCGCTGCTGGCGCGGCTCTTCGCCACGGCGTTGCCGCCCCATGACGTGCACGGCCGGGCCACCATCGTCCAACTTCCGCGCGTGGAGCTGGAGCGCAGGTTTGGACGCCGGTAGCGTCCCGGTCATTGTCGGGCCGACCGCGATCGGCAAGACCGCCGTGGCGCTCGCGCTCGCCCGGCACTGGCCCCTCGAAGTCGTCTCGGCGGATTCACGCCAGATCTACCGCGGTCTCGACATCGGCACCGCAAAGCCGAGCCGGAAGGAACGCGCCGCGGTGCCGCACCACATGCTGGATGTGGTCCGTCCGGGTGAGCGTTATAGCGCGGGCCGGTATGCCCGCGACGCCACGGCCGCAGTGGCCGACATCAGGCAGCGGGGCAAGTTGCCGGTGGTGGTTGGTGGCACCGGGCTGTATGTGCGCGCCCTGGCCGAGGGATTGTTTCGCGAGCCACCGCTCGACAGCGGAAGGCGACGCGCGCTGGATGCCTGGCTGGCGCGGCTGGAGCCTCTTGAGCTGGTGCGGTGGGCCGCGCGTTTCGATCCCGGCTTCAGCGGCGGTGGCCGCCAGCGCGCATCCCGTGCCGTGGAGGTCGCCATGTTGAGCGGGCGGCCGCTCAGCTGGTGGCAGCGCGAGGCGCGTGCGGCGGCAGGCGTCCGTCCCTGGTATGTCGTGCTCAGCGCGCCCCGGCCCGTGGTCCACCAGCGGATCGGGGTGCGGTCGGCCGAGATGGTGCAGCGCGGACTGCTGGAAGAAGTGGCCGCGGCCATGGCCGATGCGGGCGCCGGCACCGGGCCCGGGTTTGACGGCGTGGGTATCCGAGAGGCGGTCGAGGCGCTCACCGGCGTTCGGTCGCGCGATTCCGTGGCCGAAGCCATTGCGTTCAGCACCAGACGGTACGCCAAGCGGCAGGAAACATGGTTCCGGCACCAGGTGCCCGAGCCCCGACACAATTTCGACGCCACCCGCCCGGCAGAGGCGCTGGCGAACGAGATCGCGGCCGCCTGGGGCCGCGACCAGGCCCGAGGAACGGCATGAAGATCGGCATCACCTGTTATCCGACGTACGGTGGCTCGGGCGCACTCGCCACCGAGCTGGGCATCGCGCTGGCCCATCGAGGCCACGATGTCCACTTCATCACCTACGCCGCACCGTTCCGGCTGCGGGGCTACACCGAACGGGTGTGGTTCCATGAAGTGGATACCCGGCTGGGGCGGTACCCGCTGTTCGACCATTTTCCCTATACGCTGGCCCTTGCCTCGAAACAGCATGAAGTGGCGCTGCGTGAGAAGCTGGACCTGCTGCACGTGCACTACGCCATTCCCCATGCCACCACCGCGTACCTCGCGCGGGAGATGCTGCGCAAGGAGCATCCGATCAAGGTGCTCACCACGCTGCATGGCACCGATATCACGCTGGTGGGGCAGGAGGCGAGTTTCTACGCCATGACCCGGTTTTCGATCGAGCAGTCGGACGGTGTGACCGCGGTCTCCGCCTATCTCAAGGACGAGACGGTGCGGGCCTTCGGCTGCAACGAATGCGACATCCGGGTCATACCCAACTTCGTGAACCTCGAGACCTACCAGCCCGCGGAACCGAAGGATTGCACCGGGGTCGCACCGGAAGGACACAAGGTGCTGGTGCACATCTCCAACTTCAGGGAAGTGAAGCGGGTACGCGACGTGATCCGGATCTTTTCCCGGGTGCGCAGCGCGATGCCGGCAACGCTGCTGATGGTGGGCGATGGGCCGGACCGCGAGGAGGCCGAACGCGAGGCGCGCGACCTCGGCGTTGAACGCGATGTTCGCTTCGTGGGCCGGCTGGACGAGGTGGCCACCCTGCTGCAGGCGGCGGACCTGTTCCTGCTGCCATCGCAGAGCGAGAGCTTCGGGCTCGCCGCGCTCGAGGCCATGGCCAGTGGGGCCCCGGTTGTGGCCACTCGCGCCGGCGGGCTGCCCGAAGTGATCACCGACGGCGTCTCGGGGATCCTGGAGCCGGTGGGCAGTGTGGAAGCAATGGCGCGCCGCGCCGTCGAAGTGCTGCGCGACCCCGCCCGGCACCAGCAGATGCGCGCTGCAGCGATATCGGCCGCACGCGAATTCGACGAAAACCGGATCGTGCCGATGTATGAGTCGCTCTATGAGGAGCTGCTTGCGTGAATCACTGGCTCGCGGGGCTGCCCCCGGAGTTCCAGTCCATGCTGCTGGGACTGATCGAGGGCATTACCGAGTTCATTCCGGTTTCCTCCACCGGTCACCTGATCCTGGCCGGCAACCTGATGGGCTGGACCGATGCCCGGGCCAAGACGTTCGAGATTTTCATCCAGCTTGGCGCCATCCTGGCCATTGTCTGGCTGTATCGCGCCCGGATTGCCAGTGTCATCATGAAGCTGGGAAGCGACGCCGGCAGCCGGCGCTTCGCCTGGTCGCTGTTCCTGGCATTCCTGCCGGCGGCGGTGGTGGGCTTCCTGATCCATGGTTTCATCAAGGAGCACCTGTTCGACCCCACCGTCGTGGCCTGGGCGCTGGTGATCGGTGGTGTAGCCATCCTCGTCATCGAGTGGATGGCCCCTGAGAGCCACACCGACGACGCCTTCGCGGTTACGCCGCGCACCGCGCTCGGCATCGGACTGGCGCAAGTGCTGTCGCTGATCCCGGGAACGTCCCGCTCGGGCGCCACCATCATGGGTGCGTACTGCCTGGGCCTGTCGCGCCGGGCGGCGACCGAATTCTCCTTCTTCCTCGCCATTCCCGTCATGGTGGCGGCGACGCTCTACGACCTGGTCTCCAGCGGCTCGGCACTGGCGCCGGGTGATGCGCCGGTGTTCGCAATCGGCTTCGTTACGGCGTTCATTTCGGCGCTGGTGGTGGTGCGCGCCTTCCTGCGATTCGTGTCGCACGCCAGCTTCGCGCCTTTCGCCTGGTACCGCATCGCGTTCGGTCTCGTGCTGTTGCTCGTGCTATGAGTCGCACCGCCGCCGTCCGGGTGCACTGGTGTGAGAGCGTCGGCTCTACCCAGGACGAGCTCCATGCCATGGCCGAGGCAGGAGCGCCGGCCGGAACCGCGGTTGCGGCGCGATATCAGACCGCGGGGCGAGGCTCGCGCGGCCGACCCTGGGACTCCGACGAAGGTGGGCTCTGGATGAGCACCCTGCTGCGGCCGCCGGCCGACGCGCAGCTGGAACCACTGGTGCCACGGGTGGCCATGCAGGTGGCGGAAGTGCTCGAGGCGGTCGGGACGCCCGATGTCGGGCTCAAGTGGCCCAACGACATTCTGGCGCGAGGTGCCAAGCTTGCCGGGATTCTCTCGGAGGCTCGATGGAATGCCGCCGGCGTCGCCTGGGTGGCCGTTGGCCTCGGCCTCAACATGCGGAACGAGCACCCGGTCGCCGCGGCGTGGCCCGCTACGCGGCTGGCTGACCTCGGCGTCGATCGAAGTCCCGAGTCCCTGACCCAGGACATCGGGCAGGCGATCCTGCGCGCAGGCGCAGGAAGCGGACCGCTCTCGGACGCCGAACTGGCCCAATGGGACCGATGGGATGTGCTTCGGGGCTGCTCGCTCTCGAGCCCCATGACGGGCCGCGCCCGCGGCATCAGCAGGGCAGGCGCCCTGCTGATCGAGGGCGACGACGGCCGCACCTTGCCAGTATCGTCCGGCACAATCGTCCTTGCCACCGCCTGAGACGTGAGGCTTCGTTCCCCATGCTCCTGACCCTCGACATCGGCAACACCGAGATCACCGCGGGGATCTTCCGCGAGGACCAGCTCGTGTCGCAGTGGCGGCTGACGACCGCACCGGACCGGACGCCCGATGAATGGGCAATGACGATCGGCGGCTTCCTGGAGCAGCGGGGCCACTCGCCCAACGAAGTTCGTGCGGCGTGCATCGCGTCGGTTGCGCCGGCGGTGACGCGGAGCATTCTGGAGGGCATCACCGCGAGCACAGGTGTCACTCCCGCACAGGTGGAGCCGACCAGTGAACTGCCGGTGGTGCTCGACGTGGACGAGCCGCTGACCGTGGGTGCCGACCGGATCGCGAATGTGCTGGCGGCGCTCGAGGCAGGCTGGGGCGACGCGATTGTGGCTGATTTCGGCACCGCGACGACGTTCGACTGCATTACCGCCGACGGCCGCTTCATCGGCGGCGTGATCATGCCGGGACTCCGCACCGGTGCCGATCAACTCACGCGGCGTGCCGCCAAGTTGCCGGCTACGGAATTGACCGCGCCCGACCGGGTGATCGGTCGGCGGACCGAGGACTGCATCCGGGCCGGCGTGCTGTTCGGCACCGCCGACGCGGTGGACGGAATTGTCGAGCGAATTCGCGCCGAGTGGAGCGGCGGCGGTCCGGTGTACTGCGTCGCAACGGGCGGGCTCGCTTCGCTGATCGCGCCGCTCACGCGCAGCATCGAGTCGGTGCATCCGGACCTCACACTTCAAGGCATCAGGATCGCGGCGCGGCACCTCGGCCAGCGGTGGTGAGGGAGAGGCCGCAGCACTACCTGCTGCACTTGCGGCCGGCCGAATGGCCGATCATGGCGGCGCACACCGCGCTGGGCGCACTCCTGGCACTGGGCGCGGCCGACGCCTGGTCCACAGCGCCGGTGGGCAGCATCCTGCCGGGTTTGCTGCTCTGGGTGGTATGCCTCAACGGTGGCACGCTCGCCATCAATTCCGCCTGGGATCGCGACGAAGGCGATATCGCCTATCTGCGCCGTCCGCCGCCGCCGCCGCGGGGACTCTTCCCGTTCGGGCTCGGGCTCATGCTGGTGGGCCAGGCCCTGGCACTGCTGCTCCCGCCGCCCTTCGCGCTGCTCTACGCCATCTGCGTCGTGCTGTCAGTGCTGTACTCGGTGCCGCCGTGGCGGCTCAAGGCCACGCCGGGTGCCGACTGGTTCATCAACATGTGGGGCTTCGGCACCCTGACCCCATGGGCAGGATGGGCCAGCACCGGCGTTTCGCTTGACCTGACTCATGCGCTGGTCCTGATTGCCTTCTGTCCCTTGTTTGCTGCGCTGTACCCATTGACCCAGCTTTACCAGGTGGAGGAGGATCGCCGCCGCGGCGACCGCACCTTCGCCCTGTGGCTGGGTGAACGGCGGAGCCTCATCGTGGCGCTGGCGGCTGCGCTTGTTGCATTCGCGCTGCTGGCATGGGCCGGCGTCCGAAGCGCGTGGCCGGACGGCATCTGGCGATGGGCGGCGATCGCGGTGGCGCTGGGCTGCTGGATGCTGGTGCTGGTGCCGTGGCTGCGCGGTGCGACAACGCGGTCCCCGGCCGGCCATCAGCGCGGGATGTACCAGGCGCTGGCGGCCTGGGCGGTCACGGACCTGGCCGTGCTGGCTGCCTGGCTGGGATAGTCTTATCTTTTCTTGATTCTCACCTTGGTCGGGAGACCTCATGACTTCGGCGGTTGAGACACGGCGCGAGTACGACGTCACCCACCTCCGCCACGTGCTGCGGCGCGGGCTGGTGCTGGGTCTGTTCACCAGCGTGATCGTGGTGCTCATGTCGTTCATCACCCGGTATACCGCACCGCCGGTCGAGACCGTGCTCGGCGGTCTTGTGCTGCTGGTGGGCCTGGCCGGGGTCATTGCGCTGCCCGGCATCTGGACCGGCGCCCGCACCATCGAAGGCATCGCGGGTGCGGCCGGCATCGGGCTGTTCGCGACGGTCGTCTTCATGCTGGTCGATGTGGCACTGCTCCAGCCGCTCGGGATGTGGACCAATCGCTGGCGCGAGATCGGGGGCGGCAGCAACTGGTGGTACCACCCGGTGTGGTGGATGGCGGGCACGCTGCTGCCATGGCTGGGTGCCATGATTCTCGCCAATCGCGCGGCGCGCGGCCGCTCCGCCTCCGTCATCGGCATCATGCTGCCGGTGCTGCTGGCTGCCGCGGTCCTGGCCGTGCTCGGCGTTCTGTTGGGCTTCCCCGGCGCCGGCTGGAACCTGAGCACCTTCGGCATCGCGTTCCTGCCGGGGCTCATCCTCGCCGCCTTCCTCAGCGCGGCGGGTCGCGCGCGGCCCTAGCGGATGCAGTGGGCCCGGCTGCTCCTGCGAGTGTTCGGCTGGCTGCTCACGCCATTCATGGCGTGGGCAGCTTCGTTTTTCGGCTGCGTTGCCGGCGAAGTCATCGCGACCCGCATCGGCAGCCCGCACGCCGGCCTGGCGCTCAGCGTCGGACTGGGCGCGATCTGCGGATTCGGCGGTCTCATCCTCTGGCTGCGGCTGCTTCGGCGCTCGCCGGAGCTGCAGGAGGCGCTGGCCCTCACCGAGGAAGGGGTACCTGAGTCGGCCGCTGCGTTCCTGGACCAGGTGGAAGAAGGCATGAAGAAGGATCTCAGGCCGTGACGAAGGCACTGCTCTTGCTGGCAGCTGCAGGTGCAGGTTGCAGGGGCGAACGAGCGCAGGAGGCAGCCGCTGATTCGTCGCCTGAAGCCGCGTTCGGCACCGCCCCAGAGCCGGCAGAGTCGCTGGCATTGTCCCTAGGTGAGGGCGGCGAGATCTGGTTCACTCTCGCTCGGGAAGCCACCGGCGAGGACGGCCGCTCCTGCCTGGAACGTGGGCTCGAGATCCGGGACTCCATGGGAGTCCGGCTCGTACCGCTGCTCTACACCGGCGAGGTGCCCGTGCGCATCGACGACTCTACGGTGCAGGTGCATCTCTTTCGCGACTGTCGTCCCGACGCGTTGTATCGCGTCAACCTCCGAACCGGGCAGCCTGGTCCGGTGCGCTGAGGAGCTATCCGACATGAAGACATTCGCATTGGTCGCGACGCTGCTGCTGGTGCCCGGCCTGGTCCAGGCCCAGGGCATGGGCATGCGTGTCGGCCGTCTCTTCGATGGCGATGGGCTCACTTCATACCAGTTGACCCTGCAGGCCGCGGCGGGAGCGCTGGCCGCGCACTTTGGCGGCCTGGCCTTCACCGGTCCCGGCACCCATGAGCGGCGAATAGGGCTGGGGCTGGATGCGACCCTGTTCCGGGGCGGCGACCCCGGCTTTTACGCTGTAGGCGGCGTTGGCGGCGGGCTGGGGTTTTCCGGCGCGGACCCACAGTGGCACTCGTGGTCTGCGGGAATGGGATTCGAACTCCCTCCGGCAGGGCCACTTTCGTTCGGGGTCGAAGGGCGGTGGCGATCGCTGATGCCGGGCCATCGTGATGGCGCGGAACTGTCGATCCGGCTGGGCGCGGATTTCGGCCGCCGGCGGCCTGCTCCCTTGCACCCGCCGGCCACCCCCTGGATCGCAACCGACGGCTCGGCATCCGGCGTGGGCCCGTCTGGCGTCGCGCCGGCGGAGCCGGGAGAGTCGGTGGAACGGGCCAACGCCGACGCGCTGGTCCTGGATATCGTGCGCATTGCGGAGGAGGAGATCGGGCGGCCGTACAAGTACGGTGGTGAGGGCGCCGACGGCGAAGGCTTTGATTGTTCCGGCCTGATCCAGTACGCCTACGGCGCGGCCGGCATCGCGTTGCCGCGGACCAGCGTACAGCAGGCCCGCCAAGGGCGGGAGATCAGCCGCACCGGCGACGCCCTGCGCGCGGGGGACATCCTCACGTTTGCCGAACGCGGCACCCGCGTGACCCATGTGGGGCTGTACATGGGCGACGGTCGCTTCATCCACTCCGCCTCGCGCGGAGTTCAGATCAGCACGCTGGGAGAGAGCGATCCCAACGGACGCTGGTGGTACCAGCGCTGGGTCGGCGTGCGCCGCGTGGTGGAATAACTTCTTGCCCTTGCTGCCGTACGGCGGCCAAGTCGCTGGCAAGCTCCTACTGAGTGCCCCCCTGAAAATCCGTCAGGCCCCTGATGTCCGCGATGATCTCGGGCTGGGTTCGATCCACCTCGAGCGCGACGCGGTCATCGTGCGGCGCGAACAGCAGCGCCATCTCGCCCATGGCCCCTTCCGGGATGACCTCGCCGGTCGGGTTGTCATACACCACCGTCAGGCGATAGTGGCGGCCCGCTTCGAGCGGCCGGCCACGGCCGATCACGCCGGGCAACGAGAGCGGGATGTGCTGCATGCGTCCGGCGGTATCGGTGACCGCTTCCAGGGTAAACACCCGCTCCTGCTTCCCGGTGTCTTCCAGTCGCAGCTCCACGCCGTAGTCGTGCAGGTGCCCCCCGGCCACGAGTACCCGGCCCGACACCGGCATCACGAACTCGAGCGTACGCTCGGAGCGGCCAGGCGGCAGGTCATAGGCCGGCGTCTGGCCCGGCCGAAAGCCGGCGTCGAGCAGCAGGGGATAGACGTCGACCGGACGGGGAACCTGGTTGGTGGGCGACCATGTGATGATGACCCGGATGCGCGAGCCCGGCAGCATCGTGGAAGGATCGAATGCCGCGAGCAGTGCGAACTCCATCCCGGCTGTGACCGGAACGCCCACGGTGGCCGGCAGCGCGACTGGCCGGGTTTCCTGGCCGGCGGCATACACCCGCTCCAGCGCCGGATGCAGCAATTGCCGCCGGGCGAAATTGATGACGTTCACGTGATGCAGCAATCGCTGCGAGAGCGGGGCTCCGTCCGGGTCGGCGACTTCAACCCGGGCCCCGCGGATCCAGCCGTCCACCGGCCAGTCGAAGCGGGCGACGTGGCGGGTATGCGCTCCATGATCGCCGTGGCCGACTGCCAGCTGATGGCTGCCATGGTGGCCGTGGCTGCCCGAGGCGGAATTGGCCTGGGCGCCATGTTGGTGCCCTGTCATCGGTGTGGTTGGGGAAGAGACGACGTACTCGACGATGACCAGATGGCTCGAGGAATCGACGTGTACGGCAAGCGGAATTGAATCGATGGCGGAAGCGGCGCTGAAGGCCGCCAGCATCGCCGGCAGCAGAATTGACATGAAATTCCATACGCGGCCGCGCCGTGGAGGATTCGCCAGCGCGCGCGGCTCACAGGCGCCGGTATCCGCACCGTGCTCACCCGGTTTGCGAAGTCAAGGGCGCTGCAGCCACCCCACCCACTTGACTGGGGCGGGACGGCCCTTACTATTCCATCCGGTTCTGGCACTCCCGGGTGGAGAGTGCCAATAAGTTGTCAGGAAGTCACTTACATCCAACTCAGCAGCAGTGGAGGGTACGATGTCCGCAGGGACGAAGTCCAAGCCCAAGATCAAGATCCAGCCGCTCGAGGACCGGGTAGTCATCCTCCCGACCGACGAGGCCGAGGCCATGCGCGGCGGCCTGTACATCCCCGATACCGCCAAGGAGAAGCCGACCCAGGGTGAAGTGCTGGCGGTGGGCCCGGGCCGGATCGAGAAGGGTGAGCGGGTGAAGATGGACCTGGCCGTGGGTGACAAGGTCATCTATGGCAAGTACAGCGGCACTCCGTTCACCACCGACGGTGACGAAGTCATCATCATCAAGGCGTCGGACGTCCTGGCCAAGATCGGCTGAGCGCGTCCACACACTGAGGGAGACACAGGACCATGGCTGCGAAGGAACTGCTGTTCGATACCGAGGCGCGCGCAAAGCTCAAGAAGGGCGTTGATGCGCTGGCCGAGGCCGTGAAGGTGACCCTCGGGCCCAAGGGCCGGAATGTGGTCATCGACAAGAAGTTCGGCTCACCGACAGTCACCAAGGATGGGGTGACTGTCGCCAAGGAAGTGGAACTGGCCGACGCCATCGAGAACATGGGCGCGCAGATGGTGAAGGAAGTCGCGACCAAGACCAGCGACCTCGCGGGCGACGGCACCACCACCGCGACCGTGCTGGCGCAGGCGATCTTCCGCGAGGGGCTCAAGAACGTCACCGCCGGGGCCAACCCGATGGAGCTCAAGCGCGGGATCGACAAGGCGGTCGAGGTCCTGGTGGACGAGCTGAAGGCGCTCTCCACTCCCAGCGCGGGCAAGAAGGAAATCGCCCAGGTCGCGTCCATCTCGGCCAACAACGATCCCGAGATCGGCAAGCTGATCGCGGACGCGATGGAGAAGGTGGGCAAGGACGGGGTCATCACGGTCGAGGAGGCCAAGGGCCTCGAGACCACGCTGGAAACGGTCGACGGCATGCAGTTCGACCGGGGGTACCTGTCGCCCTACTTCGTGACCGACCCGGAGAAGATGGAGACGCACCTCGAGGACGCCTACATCCTGATTCACGACAAGAAGATCAGCGCGATGAAGGACCTGCTGCCGGTGCTGGAGAAGGTGGCCCAGAGCGGCCGGCCAATGCTGATCATCGCCGAGGACGTCGAGGGTGAGGCCCTCGCAACCCTGGTCGTGAACAAGCTGCGGGGCACGCTCAAGGTGGCCGCGGTCAAGGCGCCGGGCTTCGGCGATCGCCGCAAGGAAATGCTGCGCGACATCTCGGTCCTCACCGGCGGCAACGTGATTTCCGAGGAAGTCGGCTTCAAGCTCGAGAACGCCACGCTCAACGACCTCGGCCGCGCCAAGCGGATCGTGATCGACAAGGACAACACCACGGTGGTCGATGGCAAGGGCAAGCAGGACGCCATCGAGGGCCGGATCAGCGAGATCCGCGTGGCCATCGAGAAGAGCACGTCGGACTACGACAGCGAGAAGCTGCAGGAGCGGCTGGCCAAGCTTTCCGGCGGCGTCGCGGTGATCAACGTCGGGGCGGCCACCGAGACCGAGATGAAGGAGAAGAAGGCTCGGGTCGAGGACGCGCTCCACGCCACCCGTGACGCGGTCGAGGAGGGCATCGTCCCGGGCGGCGGGGTCTCGCTCATCCGGGTGCAGAAGGCGCTCGACAAGATCAAGGGCACCGAGGACGAGAAGATCGGCGTCGACATCGTGCGTCGCGCCATCGAGTCGCCCATCCGGGCGATCGCGGCCAACGCGGGCGTCGAGGGCTCGATCGTGCTGGCCAAGGTGAAGGAGTCGAAGGAGAAGAACTTCGGCTACAACGCCGCGACCGATCAGTACGAGGACCTGGTCAAGTCGGGCGTCATCGATCCGACCAAGGTCACCCGCACGGCGCTGCAGAACGCCGCGTCGATCGCGGGCCTGCTCCTCACCACCGAGGCCGTGGTGGTCGAGAAGAAGGACGACAAGCCGGCCCCGGCGATGCCGCCGGGCGGTGGCATGGGCGGGATGTACTAGGCTCCGCACCACTGCAGCAGCTTGCGCGACGGCCCCGGGGATTGCTCCCCGGGGCCGTCATGCGTTCCCCCTGTCGTGCTCCGGCGCCGATTTCCGATTATCTGACAGCGGCGACACTCGTTGCCGCTCCCTGATTTCGGACATCGAATCCTTCGGAGGCCGCAGGATGCCCGCTCCTCGCTGGCGTAGTGCCCTGGCCATCGCTCTTGCGGCAGGTGCCATGCTGCTGACCGCGTGTGCCGGCGAATCGCCCACCGATCCCGCCGCTGGCCCCGACCTTGGCCGTGGCCCCAATGCCGCAGCCGATCCGCTTGCCGAGGAAGTTCGACAACTTGCCGCCGGCCGCGGCATCACCCCACTGGCGCGTCCACCACGGGTTCGCAACCAACTGGTGCAGCTGGGTCGCATGCTGGCCTTCGACAAGGTGCTCAGTGGCAACAAGGACATTTCCTGCATGACCTGCCATCTGCCCGGGCTGGCGACCGGCGATGCACGGAGCCTTTCCATAGGAACCGGCGCCAGCGGCCTGGGCGCGGCCCGCAACCACCCGGGTGGCGTGTTCATCCCCCGGAATGCACCGGCCGCGTTCAACCTGCACGCCATCGAGCCGCTGTTCTGGGACGGCCGGGTCTTCACCGATGGTTCAGGAACGATGCATACGCCCGCCGGCGCCAGGCTGACGCCCGGCATGCGCGCCGTCTTCGAGTTCGGGACACTTTCGGCCCAGCCGATGTTCCCGGTGCTGTCGCGGAGTGAGATGCGGGGCGACGAGGGCAACGAGCTGGCGGCGCTGGCAGACGATCAGGAGACCGAAATCTGGGCCGGCCTCATGCGACGCCTGGGCCAGATCCAGCCCTATCCCCAGATGTTCGAGGCGGCGTACAAGGGTCAGCGGTTCGAGGACATGACCTTTGCCCACGCCAGCAACGCCATCGCCGGGTTCCTGATTGCCGAACTGGCGTTCAATGACTCGCCCTGGGACCGGTTCCTGGCCGGTGACGACCGTGCATTGACGCCGCTGCAGCTGGCCGGCGCGAAGAATTTCCTGGTGGCGCGCTGTTCCCAGTGCCACAACGGCCCGGCCTTCACCGACAACCTGTTCCACAACGTGGCGGTGGCCCAGCTGGGTCCCGGCACCGGCGACGGAGCCGGCGGCCACGATGACTTCGGTCGCATGAAGGTCACGGGCCTGGCCAGCGACCGCTACGCGTTCCGCACCACTCCCCTGCGCAACGTCGAACTGACGGGCCCCTGGGGCCACGACGGCGCGTTCACCGACTTGCGGGCGTTCGTTGATCACTACAGTGAGTCGGACGTCAAGCTGCGGACGTACGACCCCAGCCAGCTGGAGCCCGTGCTCCAGGGTACCGTACTCGCGAACGCCGAGGAGATCCTCGCGAGCCGCGATCCGCTGCTGGACGGCGTCGTCTTCACACCGCAGCAGGTGGATGAAGTCACGGCATTCATGCTGGCGCTGACCGATCCGGCTGCCAGGAATATCCAGCGGCTCACGCCACCTCGCCTGCCGAGCGGATTGCCGGTGGACGGCGATCGCCACTGAACCACACGCTCCGCTTTTGCCCCAGCTCCGGTGCGCTCCTATGTTATGCGGGCGACCTGATGCACCGGACTGGGGAGCTGCAGATGACGCGGCGGCTGGATGACATGATCCGCGAGGCGGATGCTGGCCGGCCCGCCGCGGTCGACGACCTGTTCGCCATGTTCTACGCCGAGCTGCACCGGCTCGCCGAGCGCCAACTGCGCGGCGGCGGCGCAGATCTCACGCTCGGTGCCACCACTCTCCTGCACGAGACTTACCTCAATCTCGCCGGACGCGAAGGCACCCACTTTGCCGATCGCGGCCGCTTTCTCGCCTACGCCGCCCGCGCCATGCGAGGCCTCATCATCGACTTTGCGCGGCGGCGCCGGGCCGTCAAGCGAGGATCCGAGTTCGTCATCACCAGCACCGGCATCGAGGACGCGGCCGCTCCCGCTGCCTCGCCCGCCGATCACCTGGAACTGGAGAGGCTGGGCGAGGCCCTCGACCAGCTGGCCGGCGCCGATCGCGCGCTGGCCGAGCTGGTGGACCTGCATTTCTTCGGCGGGTTCACCCTCAAGGAGATCGCGGCCCTGCGTGGTGTCTCGGTCCGCACGCTGCAGCGCGACTGGCGCAAGGCCCGGCTGCTGCTGTATCACGTACTGAGCGGCAACGGTCTCGAGGACGGTGATGACTAGGGCCGACCCCATCCAGCTCGCGACCATCGGAGCGCTGCTCGACCAGGTGCTCGACCTCGAGGGTGAGGCTCGCGCCGCCTGGCTGACGCGACTCCGCGACCAGGACCCGGTGTCGGCGGCCTGGCTGGATACAGTCCTGGAGCGGGAAGACGAGCTGGAGGGCAGCGGATTCCTGGATGACCGGTCGATGACGGCGTTGCGCGACGCGCTGCCTTCGCTGGCCGGCACCAGGGTCGGCGGCTACACCCTCGTGGAACAGATCGGCATGGGGGGCATGGGCTCGGTGTGGCGGGCTTCTCGCAGCGACGGCCGTTTCGAGGGGCAGGTCGCCGTCAAGCTGCTCAATCCCGCGCGCGTCCAGGCGACATCCGATGCGCGATTCCGGCGCGAAGGCACCGTGCTTGCCCGCCTGACCCATCCCAACATCGCGCGCCTGATCGATGCCGGCGTGACCGTGAGCGGCGTGCCATATCTCGTCCTCGAATACGTGGACGGCGTGCGCATCGATGGCTATGCCGACCAGCGAGGGCTGGCGCCCGATAGTCGTCTCGGGCTGGTGGAACAGGTGCTGGATGCCGTGGCGCACGCCCATGCGCACCTGGTCGTGCATCGAGACCTCAAGCCGTCGAATATCCTGGTGACGCCCGACGGCACCGTGAAGCTGCTCGACTTCGGGATTGCCAAGCTGCTCGACGCCCACGCGACCGATGGTGAATTGACCGAGGCGGGCAGCGCTCCGCTCACACCCGAGTACGCCGCCCCGGAGCAGGTGACCGGCGACACCGTTACGGTCGCGACCGACGTCTACGCGCTGGGTGTGCTGCTGCATGTGCTGTTGACGGGCGACCATCCCACCGGCCGCAGTGGCGAAACCACCGCACGCCGCATACGCGCCATCGTTGAGCACGAACCGCAGCGGCTGAGCGCTGCCATGGGTGTGGCCAGCGGGCGCTCGCCGGCCCAGCTCGCCGAAGTTGCGGAGCGACGCTCCAGCCAGCTTGAACGACTCCGACGCCTGTACGCAGGCGACCTGGACAACATTGTTGCACATGCGCTCGAGAAGGACGTCGAACGCCGTTATCCCACGGTCACGGCGCTGGCTGATGACCTCCGGCGTTACCGTCGCCACGAACCGGTCGTTGCACGCACGCCGTCGCTGGGCTACCGGGCCTCGAAGTTCGTCAGGCGGAACCGGATGGCGGTCGGGGCGGCGGCGCTGGCTGGCGCTGCATTGCTGGCGGCAACGGTGATCACCTCGATCCAGATGGTTGCGGCACGAGAGCAGCGGGACGTGGCGCGGGCCCAGCGGGACCGGGCCCTGTATCAGGAACAGCGCGCCACGGCCGCGAGCGGCTTCATGGACCTGCTGCTCCAGCACCTCAGCACCACCGACAGCCTTGCCCTCCCGGCGGACCTGGTCGAGGAGGCGCGCACCCTGCTCGAGCGGGATTATCGGTCTGATCCGCGCTTCGTCGCTCGGATGCTGGTCGAACTCTCGGCCCATTATTACCGGGTGCGCGACAGGGCGAAGCAGTTCGCGCTGCTGGTGCGGGCGGACCAGCTCGCCACCGAGGTGGCCGACCCGGAAACCGTGGCCCACGCCAATTGCTGGTTGGGAATGACACTGGCCTTCGACGGCGCTGTCGAGGCAGCGCGTGAGAAGCTGGCCCGCGCCGAGCAGGCGATGAGCCGACTGGTCGAGCCGTCGGTCGATGTGCGGATTCGCTGCCTGCAGGCGCGCTCCAACCTGGCGCGCAGCCAGGGCCGGGTCGATAGCGCGCTCAAGTTCGCTGGCGACGCGGTGGCGCTGAGTACTGCCGCGGGGCAGGCGGAGACCTATCAGCATCAATTCGTGCTGAACGAAATGGCGGGAGCGCTGACCACGGCCGGTCGCTTTCGCCAGGCGCTCGACCTCACCCGCCAGTCCATCGCGCTCCTGCGGCTTGTGGGGCGCGGCCGTACCATGACCATGCTGGTGGAGCGGTACAATGAGGCCGGCTTTCTGGCGGAACTGGGGGAGTACGCCGCGGCGGATTCGGCGCTCCAGGAGGCACTGCGGCTCCTTGGCGACGTAAATGGCGTCAACGATGTTCCGACGTACGTTGCGACCCTGGCCGGAAGGTTGGCTGGCGCGCTGGGAAATTCCGACTCCGCCATCCGCAGCCTTGAGCGCGCGGCGGCCAACGCCCGGGCTCAGGGCGACGTTCCAGGCCGCGCCCGGGCATCGGCGCATCTCGGCCGCCAGCTGATTGCTGCCGGCCGCTTGCAGGAGGCCCGGAAGGAACTCGCGACACTGGAGCCGTTGCTGGCGGCGGACGAACGCTTCGAGCTGCTGCTGCCCGAGGCCGAACTCGCCGCCGCCGAACACCAGTCGGCGGACGCAGTCCGCCTCTTCGCGGAGTATCTCGCGGCCAACAATTTCCCTTCGCGCCGTCCAGGAATTCGGCAGTATCCGGCGGCCGTCGCTGCCGCAGCCCGGGCGTCGCTGGCTGCGGGACGGCCCGGGCAGGCCGAGTCACTGGGCCGCGGCGCGCTGAGCGTCGCGCGGGACGAGGGGCACGATGTCGCGCGCAGCGGGGTGGTCGGTGACGTCCTGCTCGTGCTTGCCCGGGCCCGGCTGGAGCTGGGTGACTCGATTGGTGCGCGCCGCCATCTTCAGGACGCTGTGCGCCCGATGAACGCCGCGTACGGGACGGGGCATCCCCGCGCAGTGGTGGTGCGGGCCCTGCTGGACACGCTGGCCACGCCGCTGGCGAAGGCGATCGACGCGCAGTGAAGTCGCGGCATTACCTTTGCTTGTCGTGGGACTGATCGCCACTTCAATGGAGGACAGATGCGGTACGTGGGACTGGTTCTGGCGGGTCTGGCGTTCTCGGCTGTGCCGCTTGCGGGACAGGCGGCGTCCTCGCCGGTAGGCGCATGGCGTGTGGATGCATCCACCGAGACTGGAGGCGGCCCGCGCGAAGTGATTATCCGCGCTGATTCCAGCGCTACGTGGGGCAAGGAAACCTCGCGCTGGCGCCTGGTGGGCGACTCCATCCGGGTGGCCATTGGCGGCGAATGGGAGACCTACAAGCTGAAGGTCACTCGTACGCAGCTGACCATCTCCGGCGGCGATCTTCCCAAGCCCATCTCCCTCAAGCGCGCCGGACCCGCGACTCCGCGGCCTGCCGGAGTCGCAGTCCCTCCGGATCCTGAGGCATAGGGCGCAGAAGACAAAGGCGTAGAGCGTAGGGCGGTTGGCCTCGGGGTATCCCGGGGCCTGTTTGCATGTCGGGATGGGGTGCGGATCTGCGTATGTGGGGTAGAGGGACCGACTCGCAAGTCCCTGTTGTCTACCCTCGCAAGGAGGCACCACATGTTTCGGAGTCAGTCTGCGCAGCGTTTGAGGAGTGTGCTCCTGTCGGGCCTCGCGCTGGCGGGGTGCAGCAGCGGGACCGATCCGGTTGACGCGGAGCTGGGCGTCCTTCGGGAAGCGGTCGAGCCGATCGAGAGCTTCTCGGCGGCGCAGAGCGCCGGCTACACGCTCCTCTTCGAGAACATGTGCATGGAAGATCCGCAGGCGGGCGCCATGGGGTACCACTACGTGGATGTCGCACTGCTGGACGCCACCGTGACAGTGGCTGAGCCGGAAGCGCTGATCTTCGAGGGCGCACCGGGCGAGGAGCGGGAACTGGTGGCAGTGGAGTACGTCGTCCCGTTTGCCGCGGTGGCCGAGGACCAGCCGGCGCCCACGCTGTTTGGCCAGGCCTTCCGGAAGAACCTGACCTTCGGTCTCTGGACCCTTCATGTATGGGCCTGGAAGGACAATCCGGAAGGGACCTTCGCTGACTGGAACCCACGCGTCTCCTGTCCCTGAAATGCATTTTGACGGGTGTGCCGGGGCCCGGTAACTTGGCCAGCGAGGCAGCAGCTGTTTCTCACTGGCAGTCAGGGGCCCCGACATTCATGGACGCACCGATCGGTGAACTCATCCGGACGGCTCGGGAAGGCGACGGTGCCGCTGCCGAATTGCTGTTCGCCTCGCTCTACCGCGAGCTCCATTCCATCGCCGAGCGTCAGCTCAGGCGGGGTGGGAGTAACCTCACTCTTGGTACGACAACCTTGCTGCACGAGGCGTATCTCAAGATCGCCGCGCGCGAAGGTGTCGAGTTCGCCGACCGGCGCCACTTTCTCTCGTATGCGTCGCGGGCCATGCGCGGTCTTACCATCGACTACGTGCGCCGGCGCCAGGCCCGGAAACGGGGCGGGGAATTTCACATCACTTCGGCCTCCGGCGACGAGCCGGCCGCCGGCAGTGAGGCGTCCGCCGCATCGCTGGAGGATCTCTCGGCGGCGCTCGACGAGCTCGCGGCGGTGAATCCGCGGCTGGCCGAGCTGGTCGACCTGCATTTCTTCTGTGGCTTCTCACTGGTGGACCTGGCGGGAATGCGCGGCGTGACCGAGCGGACGGTGCAGCGCGACTGGCGCAAGGCGCGCTTGCTGCTGCACCATGCGATGCAGAGCCCGTGACAGGCCTTGATGATGCATCGGCACTGTCCCTGGGTGCCATGGATGCGCTACTGGATGCCGTTCTCGAGCTTGCGCCGTCGGAGCAGGCGGCATGGCTCGCCCGGCTTCGAACCAGGCGGCCCGAACGGGCAGCAGCACTGGAGGCGCTTCTCGCGTCGGAACAGGATCTCGATCAGCACCGGTTTCTGGAACAGGGCCAGCCTCACGTCATGGCCGGAGCACCGACCCTCGCCGGACTCGCGGCGGGCCCCTATGTGCTGGATCGGCTGCTGGGTGACGGCGGAATGGGGAGCGTGTGGCTGGCGCGACCTGGCGGACGCGAGGCCGACGCCCCGGTGGCGGTGAAACTCCTGAAACTCGACCTGCTCACGCCTGTCGGCAGTGCGCGCTTCCGGAGGGAAGGGCAGGCTCTCGCGCGGTTATCCCACCCGGGTATTGGCCGGCTGCTCGATACGGGCGTCACCGACGCAGGGCAGCCGTACCTGGTGCTGGAATTCGTGGGCGGCGACCCCCTCGACCAATACTGCGCTGCACATCGCCTCCGTCCGGCCGCCCGGATCGGGCTGGTGCTGCAGGTCGTCGCTGCGCTGGAGCATGCGCACGGGAATCACGTCATTCATCGCGACATCAAGCCGTCCAACATTCTGGTGACTGGCAAGGGCCGGGTCATCCTGCTGGATTTCGGCATCGCCAAACTGCTGGCCACCGACCCGGCCAGCCCTGACGGGACCGGCATCAGCAAGGCCGGGGGCCTGCCCTTCACGCCGGAATACGCGGTGCCGGAGCAGGTGAAGGGCGGCGCGATCACAGCCGCCACCGATGTATATGCGGTCGGCGTGCTGCTGTTTCAACTTCTTGGTGGGCGACATCCGACAGGTCCGCGCGCGCGCAGCACTGCTCAGCACCTTCGGGCACTGCTTCGGGTGACGCCGCCGCGGCTCAGCACGGCGCTCAGGCAGGACGCGGCGGACGGTCTGGAGTCATCGCACGGCGAGCTGAGAAAATTGTACGCGATTGCGCTCGATGATGTGCTGGCGCGGGCGCTGCAGAAAGCGCCAGAGCTCAGGTATCCGTCGGTCCGGGCGCTTGGGATGGAGTTGCGGGAGGCGATGGAACGCCTTCGAGGAAGGGGCTAGCCGGGAGAGGCGTTGGGAGCTGGTTCAAGGTCGTACGCCATGCGCCCAATGCCATACGATCGCGCAGGCCCTGCCTGCGTCGCCGCGCACAACTCGCCCATCCAGCCGAGCTTGCCGAGCGCGTTCTGCACGGTGGCCAGCGCGGCCTCTTCCGCGTTGCAGCGGCGACTGAGGTGCGCCAGCACCACGAGCAGCAGCCCTTCGTGCCACAGCTCGCAAAGCAGTTCCGCCGCTGCACGGTTGGACAGGTGCCCCCCCGATCCCGCAATACGCTGTCGCACGACCGGGGGATAGTCGCTGACCCGCAGCATGTACTCATCGTGGTTCGCTTCCAGCACGATTGCGTCGCACAGCTGGAGCAGGTGGCGCACGGCGACGGTCGGCCGCCCCAGGTCGTAGGCCACGCCGATCCTCGCGCCGCCCGGTGCGGTGACACACAGCGCCAGCGGTTCGGCCGCGTCGTGTGCAGTAGCGGCGCCATCGACCACGAAACCAGCCACCCTTGCGGGCACTCCATACGCCACCCGCTGATGCGCAACATCGCCGGGCGCACCGAGCGCGTTCCAGGTGCCGGACGAGCACAGCACCGGCGCAGACCAGCGCCGCGCCAGGCGGAGCGCGCCCCGGGCATGATCACCGTGCTCATGGGTCAGCGCGATGCCGGCCACCGCGCGGCCAGCCAGGCCGGCCGACTCGAGGCGGCGCTCGACTTCACGGGCCGAGAACCCCGCGTCCAGCAGGAGCAAGCAGCCGTCCTGTTCCACCGCAAAGGCATTGCCGGCGGAGCCGGAACCGAGCACGTGCAGGCGGGTCATGACCCGGCCAGCCGCTGCCACAGCGAACGCAGCCACGCGTCGCGCTCCGGCGTCACCTCGACATCGCGCCGCGGCATGACCCGTCCGGCAATCGCCAGGAAGCCATCCAGGTTCATCGACTCCGCGCCCGACTGACCCCAGGCGAAGGGCGGTACCCAGCGTGGGGGCCGTCCGTCACCGAAGACATTGGCGCCCGCGCCCACCACGGTGCCGGTGCCCAGCATGGTCCCGATGGCGGTCTTGGCATGGTCGCCCATCAAGGTGCCGACAAACTGCCGCCCGGTGCTGACGTGTTCACCGGCCGGTTCAAGCCGAATTCTGCCATAGGTGTTCTTGAGGTTCGACGTCGTGGTCAACGCACCGAGATTGGTCCAGTGTCCCAGGACGCTGTGCCCTACGAAGCCGTCATGGGCCTTGTTGCCGTAACCGAGAAAGATGCTGGCGGACACCTCGCCCCGGACCACGCACATCGGGCCCACGACGGTTCCTCGCACCATCCCGCCCAGCACCCGCGCACCGGGCCCGATCCAGCAGGGTCCCTCAAGCCGCGTACCGGAGCGCACCTCGGCGTCCTGCTCGATTACCACCGCGCCATTGCGCAGGTCGAAGACGACACCGGGTTCGATCCGTGCATCGCGGCCGACGCCCAGACCGTGCCCGGTACCGATCATGATGGCGCCGCCGGGTGCGGCGCCGCGGAGTTCCGCAGCGCGTGCCGCGCAGTCGGACACCAGGAAATGATCCAGCGCATCGAGCAGGGTCCACGTGCCCCGGAGCGGAAAACCGCCGATTTCCGTGGCTCCCTGTGCAACGGCACCGGGCCAGCGGATTGTTTCGCCAGCTTCGAGCCGGATCGCAACGGTGTGCCCGTCGTGGACCAGCGCTCGCCAGTCGCCCGGCTCCAGCCTGGTCAGATCGGGCGCGAAGTCCGCCATGGCGATCACCGCGGGACCGGTGATGCCGGCCGGCACGACTACCAGCGGGGCATCGACGTCGAGGAATCCGGCGCAATGCTCACCGGCAATCGCTTCGGCACGCATGCCAAGGCAGTGCTCCCACCGTTCCCGCACCTTCCATATGCCCGCCCGCAGCTCCGCCACCGGGCGCACTCCCGCAAAGGGTTGCCACGCGGGACCGGGCGCGTCGGGCTCGTGCAGGATGAGGCGCGTCACTGCAGGTCGCGGAGCTCGGGTGGAAGGGTATCGAGCAGCTTCTTGATGTCGGCGGAGCGCTCGCGCGGCATGACCAGAATGCGGCCGTTCGCGTGCACCACGATCAGGTCCTGCACCTGGCTGGTGATGATGGGATCTCCCGAACTCCACAGGATGCAGTCGCTCGATTCATGCGCGAAGCCGGGACCAGCCACGACATTGCCGGACGGGTCCTTGGGGCGCACCCGCGTCAACGCCTCCCACGTGCCGATGTCATCCCAGGTGAAGGCACCCCGAACCACGGCAACCCGCCGGCTCCGCTCCAGCACACCGACATCGATCGACACTGGTGTGAGCGCGGCGAAGAAGTCCTCGACCCGCCCCTCATCCAGCAGGGTGAGGTGTGGTGCGACCTCAGGCGTGTGCTGCGCGACCTCGGCCAGCAGGCGAGTGACGGTCCAGGCGAACAGACCGCTGTTCCACAACGCCCCCGCGGCCATCAGGTCAAGCGCGGTCGCGGCGTCGGGCTTTTCCTGGAAGCGCGCCACATTGCGGGCCGAGTCATCGAGCGGCGCGCCCGGCACGATGTATCCGTAGCCGGTCTCCGGCCGTGATGGCACCATGCCCACCGTAACCAGCCGGTCGTGCGTCCGCGCAGCATCGAGCGCCAGCGTCGCCGTGGTGCGGAAGGCGCCCTCGTCAGCGATGGACCAGTCGGCATGCATTGAGAGCACTTCGGCGTCGGGATCGCGGCGGGCTGCCTCGCACGAAGCCCAGATGAGGGCGGGGCCGGTGGATGCGGCGCGAGGTTCCACCAGCATGTTCTCCGGCGGAATGCGGAGCGCTTCGGCCAGCCGCGGCGCCAATGCAGCGCCGGTTACGACCAGCAGCCGTTCCCTGGGAATCAGGCCATCGAGCCGCGCGACCGCTGCTTCCGCCGTGGACTGCGTACCTGCGAGCGGAAGCAACTGCTTGGGATGCGACGGCGTGCTGAGGGGCCAGAAACGCGTGCCGGAACCGCCGGCAAGAAGGACGCCCCACCTCATGTGAGGCCCGGATTGGTGGTCATTGCGACTGGAACCTGCAATGGGGAGCGACCAGGGTCACAGCTGCGCGGCGAGCTCGGGGCCCTGCTGGCGCAACTCGAATAGAAGTTCACCGACATCGGCTGTTGGCGATACCAGCACCACCAGCCAGTTGCCTCCTCGCACTGCGCCCAGCAGCGCCAGGCCGCCCTCAAACTCGAGTACCGCGCGGGCGAGGCCGGTGCCGCCGGCTTCGGCGCTGAGTCGCTCGGCCGGCTTGAGCAGCGCGCTGGTGAGCGCGGCCAGCGCTTCGGCGTCACCCTCTTGCCCAGCCGAGTCCACCGGCAGGCCGTCGGGACTGGCTATGACCACGCGGCGCACTCCCGGGCGAGCGGCGAGAGCACGGATGGTATCGCTCAATCCTGGCATGTTGCGGGAGCTCCGGGATGGGGGTGCGAAGGCAGCGGGAACGTAGGAGCCGCGCACAGCGAAGTCAAGAAATGATGGCGAGTTGACCGCTTTCGGACAGGCCCTTAACCTTCGGCACTCATGCGCCTCCCAGCCCTTGTCGCCGCCACGCTGGCCCTTGCCGCCTGCGGCGACCCGAACGACCTCTCCGACGCTCAAATCGCCAACGTGGTGGACACTGCCACGATTGCGGCATTGACCGGCACGCCCATCGCCCAGGCCAGCGCGTTCTCCGTGGCGTCGGGCCAGCCCATCCGAACCGACCTCAGCATCGATTTCGACTTCGCGTTCGATATCAATGAGGCCGCAGCGGTGCTGTTGCCCCGCGCTGCGCTCCAGATCAACGAGGGCGCGGGCCTGCAACCGGGCCTGGCGATCAGCGAAATCCAGTTTGCCGAACTCGACGAGGCACCGCTGGAAGGCTTCCTGACCCGCGACACGATCGCGATCGCCGTAGGCCAGGTGTACGCCGCGCGCTCCCGCGTGGTATGTGGCGGGCTGGGTGTCCCGCTGTATGGCAAACTCCGGATTCTTGCCCTCGACGCTGGTGCGCGGACCGTGACCTTCGAATTCCTGGTCAACGAGAACTGCGGCTACGTCGGGCTCGAGCCGGGCATTCCCGAACGCTGACCATCCCGTGATAGACCTGAAGCGCCTGCGTCAGGAGCCGGAGGCGGTTCGCGCTGCGCTCGCGCGGCGCGGCGATGCCGGCGTTGACGCGCTGGTGGGTCGTCTGCTGTCGCTCGACCGAGAGCGGCGGGAGGCGTTGCTGCGCTCGGAAACCCTGAAAGCCGAACGCAACGCCGCCAGCGAGGAAGTGGCCCGGCGAAAGAAGGCCGGCGAGGCCGCCGACGAACTGCTGGTGGCACTCAAGGCGTCGGCTGAGGACGCACGTACGCTCGACGCCGCCGCCCGGGAACTGGATCAGCGGCTCGAAGCCGAGGCGCTGCAGGTGCCCAATCTCCCGCATGCTGCCGTGCCCGATGGTGGCGCCGACGCCAACCGGGTGCTGCGCCAGTGGGGCGACAAGCCCACGTTTGATTTTGCGCCCCGGCCCCATTGGGAACTGGGTGAATCGCTGGGGTTATTTGACCTTGCGCGCGGTGCCAAGGTCACCGGATCGGGTTTCCCGGTGTTCACCGGTGCGGGCGCGCGGCTGGTGCGGGCCCTTGCGAACTTCATGCTCGACCTGCACACCGGCGAGCATGGGTACACCGAAATCGCGCCGCCATTTCTGGTGAACCGGCAGAGCATGACCGGCACCGGACAGCTGCCCAAGTTCGAGGACGAATTGTATCTCGCCGGCGCCGATGACCTGTTCCTGGTGCCGACCGCCGAGGTGCCGGTGACCAACCTGCATCGCGACGAGATCCTGGATAGCACGGCGCTGCCGCTGTCGTACGTGGCGTGGACGCCCTGCTTTCGGCGCGAAGCGGGCGCCCATGGCAAGGACACCCGCGGTCTCATCCGGGTGCATCAGTTCGACAAGGTGGAACTGGTGCGACTGGTGCGGCCCGAGACCAGCGAGGCGGAGCACGAACTCATCTGCCGTCATGCCGAGACGGTGCTGGAGCAGCTCGGGATTCCGTATCGGGTACTGGAGCTCGCCGCGGGCGACACCGGTTTCGCCGCGGCGCGCACGTGGGACCTGGAAGTCTGGGCCGGCGGTGTCGCGACCTGGCTCGAAGCATCGAGTGCGAGCACCTTCACCGACTTCCAGGCCCGGCGAGCGTCGATACGGTTCCGGGCCGCGCCGGGTGAGAAGCCCGAGTTCGTGCACACGCTCAACGCATCGGGCGTGGCCTTTCCCCGGACCATCGTGGCGCTGCTGGAGAACAATCAGCAGGCCGACGGATCGGTCAGGGTGCCTGACGAGCTGGTGCCATACTTCGGCCGGGACCGCCTCACCCCTCGTGCCTAGGCGCGCACGCGCCGCTCGGCGGTTCGCTCCCACAGCCGCCGTCCTGCTGGTGGCACTCCTCGCCGGCCTGAGCGCCGGCACCGCCTGGCTGGTTGCACGCCACTTCCAGGATGATGCCCGGGCCATGAGCCAGCTCTACTCGGGCGTATTCTCCGGCCTCAACAATCCCGAGCCTGGTGCCGAGGGTGGCGCACTGCTGCAACTGGGAGCACAGGTGCGCCAGCGCGGCATGCCGCTGGTGCTGACAGATTCCGCCGGACGGGTTACGGCGGCGGACAACCTTCCGCCGGAGCTTGCACGGTTGCCGCTGGAAGATCCACGTCTGCAGGTCTTCGTTGCCCGCCTCGACCGCGAGTTCTCGCCCCTGCTCGACTCGCTCACCGGGCAGCGCATCCACTACGGGTCGCTTCCGGCCCAGCGGCAGCTGGCCTGGCTGGGCGTGATGCAGGCGCTCGCGATCGTGCTGATGGTGGCGGTCGCGGTGTTTGCCTACCGCAACGCCATGAACGCCCAGCGCGACAGGCTCTGGGTGGCGATGGCGCGCGAGGCGGCGCACCAGATGGGCACGCCGCTGATGAGCATGCAGGGCTGGATCGAATCGCTGCGTTCGACGGCGGTGCCGCCGCCGGACCAGCTGGCGGCGCATCTGCAGGCCGACGCCGAGCGGCTGGACCGGGTGGCGAAGCGGTTCGAGCGGATCGGCAATCCCGCCCGGCGCGAGCCTGTCTCACTGGGCGCACTCGCCGGCCGGGTGGCGGCCTACTACCGGCCCCGACTGCCGAAGCGCGCGAATCCGGTCGAGCTCCGGGTGGAGGCACCCGGCGCAGGGCCGGTCATCACTGGAGATATCGTATTGCTGGAGTGGACGCTGGAGGCGCTGGTGAAGAATGCCATTGACGCCCTGCAGGGGCGCGAGGGCGAGATCATCATATCGGCCGGCCTGGGTCCCGATGGCCAGGCCGAACTGCGGGTGCGCGATGATGGCCCCGGCGTGCCACGCGATATGCGCCGCTCCCTCTTCGAGCCCGGCATCAGCAGCAAGGCCGGCGGCTGGGGCATCGGACTGGCGCTGGCGCGCCGGGTGGTCGAAGACGCGCACGGTGGGGAACTGGTGCTCGAGCCAACCGAACAGGGAGCATCGTTCGTGATCCGTATCCCCATGACCAACCGCGACGCGTGAGCGAGCACGACGCCGACTGGCTCGGATCGCTGAATGCACCCCAGCGCGAAGCGGTGGAGCACGTCCACGGGCCCCTGCTGGTGCTGGCGGGCGCCGGTTCAGGCAAGACCCGGGTGCTGACGACCCGAATCGCA
>JAICQR010000087.1 GCA_025937755.1 Gemmatimonadales bacterium
GCACGCCGCCTTCGGGAGACATCGTGGCTCGCGCCTGAGAGATGAAAGCAAACGGACGACGGGGGTGCTGCCGGAGGACTGTCCCGCTTGTCCGAAGGCAGCACCCCCGTTGGCCGTCTGCGAGGAACGTCCCTACATCCGGGGCCACGCGTTGTTGCTGCGGTCGATGTCGGCGTACATCGCGCCGGGATCGATCTCGACCTTCGTGACTCCCGCGCCGGCGGTAAGCGTGGCGCTGGTCGCGCCGCCGAGCCAGGTGTCGACCGGTACCGCAAGCGTGTCGGTGCGGCTGCCCTCATACGTGACCACCACCTGCGCCGGCATGGGGACCAGCCCGCGGTCCTCGATGACGATGCTGGTGCCGTTCCCCGCCGGTGTCACGCTCGCCACCGCCTGGTCCAGCTGCCAGGTCTCGAAGAACCACGACTGCCAGAACCAGTCGAGATCGCGACCCGCCGCCGCTTCCATGCTGTTGAAGAAGTCGAACGGCGTGGGGTGCTTCCACTGCCAGTCCCGGCCGTACTGGCGGAAGCCCTGCATGAAGACATCCTCGCCCAGCATCGACCGCAGCATGTCGAGCACCATCGCGGTCTTCATGTAGCTCGCGATGCCGAAGGTGGTGTAGTTGGGATAGAGGTCGCCGTGTCGCATCAGCTCGACTTCCTGTCCTGAAGCGGCGAGGAGCAGGTAGTTCTGGCGGGCATCGGCGAGGTCGGTCGCCTCTCCGCGCAGGAACACGTCGGCGCCGTTGGCTTCGTTGAACTGGGTGAAGCCCTCGTCCTGCCAGCTGTAGCGCTTCTCGTCGGAGCCCACCTGCATGGGGAACCACATGTGCCCGGTCTCGTGCAGGGTGACGCCGAACATGCTCAACGTGTCGCGTCGAGGCCCGATGCAGGTCATCATCGGGTACTCCATGCCGCCGCAGGAGGCGGGGCCTTCCATGGCGGTCATCGAAGGCCAGGGATAGGGCCACAGGAAGTCCGACAGGAACTCGATCGAGAATTTCACGTAGCGCGCCCCGGCGCTCCAGCCGCTGGTCCCGCCCGAGTACCAGAATGAGTGGATCGCGCTCCAGTCGTCGGTGCCGTCGCCGTCGATATCGCCCGCGTTGGCGCGGGTGGCGTCCCAGCGGTACTCGTTCGAGGTGCCCCAGGCGAAGTCGCGCACCTGCTCGGCCCGGAACTCCCATGTCACGTTGCCATCGCCGCCCGCCACCGTCGCGGCGTCGCCGGCGCCAGCTGCGACGACTTCGATGACGCTGTCGGTGGTGAGTGCGCGCGCCAGCCGCTGCTGCACCGCAGGCGACAGGATCCGGGCGCCGTTCTGGAGCGTTCCGGTCGCGCCCACGAGGTAGCCGTCGGGCACCGTGATCGACACGTCGTAGTTGCCGTAGTCGAAGTAGAACTCCGCGTTGGCGAGGTAGGGATCGATCTGCCAGCCGTTGACGTCGTCATACACTGCCATCTGGGGATACCAGTAGGACACGAATGCGGCGTGCTCGTTGCGGCCGCCACGTGGGGCACCATCGGGGGGCACCGGAAGCGACCATTCGATGTCGAGGGTGAGGGTGCCACCGGGCGGCAGCCGATCGGCAAGCGGCACCTGCATGATGGTGCCCTGGATGCGGTACCCGCGGGGCGACTGGCCACCTATCGCGGCCATTGTGGTGCCGTTAGCGCGGACGCTCCTGATGGTGACGCCGCCCGAGGTCGGTACCGGCCGGTTCTTCACCGACGCCGGGTCGAACAGGTTGTCGTGCAGGTGCAGGAACACCGCCCGCAACGAATCGGGCGACCGATTACTGTAGGTGATGGTCTCGCGGCCAGTGAGTATGCCGCTCTCGGGATCGTAGCTCGCGTCGATGTCGTACTCCGACCACTGCTGCCAGTACTTGGCGCCGGGCTTGCCGGTGCGGGTCCGGGTGCCGGCTTCTACACCCTGCTTGAACCCTTGAGACTCCATCACGGGATAGGGCAACGGGCGGTCGCCGGACCCTGCTGAAGCGGCTGCGACGGGCGCTTGCGCCGGCGCAGGCGTGGGCGCGGTGGTAGGCGCAGGGGCGCAGGCGACAACAGCCAGCAATGTCAGCAACGACTTCTTCATGGTCGGGCCTCAGTCTCCGGCTAGCGTGGTGAGCAGTTTGATCATGCGAACGTCGAGCTCGTCCGGCGTGTCGTCATTGACCGCCGGGTCTCCATCCGCCTGTGGGGTTTCGAGGATGAGGGGAATTCCCCGTGCCCGGCGATCGTGCAGCAGCCAGCGAAACGGCTCGGCGCCGATGCTGCCCTCGCCGATGAGCGCATGGCGATCCTTGTTGGACCCCTGGGGGTGTTCGCTGTCGTTCAGATGAAAGAATGACGGTGGTTCGCCGGTGGCGGATTCAAACGCGTCCAGCACCGCCTTGAGCGACTTGGCGGAACTGGTGAGGTCGTGCCCCGCCGAGTGGAGGTGGCAGGTGTCCAGGCCGTAGCCGGTACGCTTGCGCAGCCTGGAGGGCACCAGACTCAGGATGCCGGCGACCTCCTCCGGTGTCTTGCCCACCGTAAGCCCGGCGCCAGCGGTGTTCTCCACCAGGATGCGGGTATCGCTCTCCACCGATTCCAGCGCCTGGGTGATGGCCTTCGCCACCCGTTCCAGCGCTGCCTCGCGGTTGCCGTCCCGCGCCGCACCTGGATGGAAGCAGAATCCGCCGACGCCCAGTGCGCTGGATCGCTCGAGTTCCTTCTTCAGCCCCGCGGCCGCGCGAGTCCACTTCTCCGGTTCGTGGGTCGCCGTGTTGAGCACGTAGGCTGCGTGCACCACAACGTGTTGTGGCTCGATCCCCACATCGGCCAGCGCCGCCTTGAAGCGGGTGACCCGCTCAGGCCGGATACTGGCCTTGTCGCCGTAGAACTTGGGGATGGTGGTGAAGATCTGGAGCGCCTTCATGCCAGCCCTGCCTGCCCGCCGGGCGGCCATGTCGATGCCGCCGGTGTAGGGGGTGTGGGCGCCGAAGAGGTGCGGGGAAGTGGTTGGCATGTCCAAAGATAGTGGGAAGTGGGGAGTGGGAAGTGGGAAGAGGACGCCATCGGGAGACCCGGAGCGACCGTGAAGTTCTGTGCAGAACGGGCGCAGCGGCGGCGGCATCGCTGGCGCAGAATTCGCATATTGAATCTTCTGCACACGCAATCTTGCAGAAATTGCACAAATCGACGTGCATCGCTAGATTCGTACATTCTGAGATACAGGTCGAGCCCTAAACTTCTTTATAGCAATCACTTACCTACTTCCCACTTCCCACTTCCCACTCAAATGACCATCCCTGCTCCCACCGACCACGCCTCCCGGATTGACGCCCTCTTTGGTGCAGACGTATTCAGCCCCCGCGTGATGCGGAAGCGCCTGCCGAGGGAGATCTACAAGAGCCTGATGCAGACCATCGAATACGGGGAACCGCTCGACCCCCAGGTGGCGGGCGTCGTGGCAGCAACGATGAAGGACTGGGCCATCGAGAATGGGGCGACCCACTACACCCACTGGTTCCAGCCGCTGACCGGACTCACCGCCGAGAAGCATGACTCGCTGGTGTCGCCGGACGGGAGCGGCGGCGTGATTTTCAACTTCTCGGGCAGCGAGCTGGTGCAGGGCGAGCCGGACGCGTCGAGTTTTCCCAGCGGGGGACTGCGAGCCACATTCGAGGCGCGGGGTTACACCGCCTGGGACCCGACCAGTCCCGCGTTCCTGATGCGGGGCGAGGCGACGACCACGCTCTGCATTCCCACCGCCTTCGTGAGCTGGACCGGCGAAGCGCTCGACACCAAGATCCCGCTCCACCGTTCGGCCGAAGCGCTGTCGAAGCAGGCAATGCGGATCCTCCGCTTCTTCGGTACCGACAGGGACGTCAAGACGGTCATCACCACGCTGGGCCCGGAGCAGGAGTATTTCCTGGTGGACCGGGAACTCTACTTTGCCAGGCCCGACATGGTGACGTGCGAGCGCTCGCTCTTCGGCGCCAAGCCACCCAAGGGCCAGCAGATGGAAGACCACTACTTCGGCACCATCCCGCAGCGGGTGCTTGGGTTCATGGCCGATGTCGAGCGGGAGCTCTACCGGGTGGGCGTGCCGGTGAAGACCAGGCACAACGAAGTGGCGCCGGGGCAGTACGAGATTGCCCCGTTGTTCGAAGTGTCGCACGTGGCCAGTGACCACCAGATGGTCCTGATGGAAACCATCAAGCGGGTAGCGCCCAGGCATGGGTTGCAGGCACTGCTGCACGAGAAGCCGTTCAATGGCGTCAACGGGTCAGGCAAGCACGTGAACTGGTCGATCGCCACCGACACTGGCACCAACCTGCTGGACCCGCAGGACGACACCCACACCAACATGCAGTTCCTGGTGTTCCTCTGCGCGGTGATCCGGGCGGTGGACCTCCACGCGGACCTGCTGCGCGCAACCATCGCCAGCGCCGGCAACGATCATCGACTGGGTGCCAATGAGGCGCCGCCCGCCATCATCTCGATCTTCCTGGGCGAGATGCTGACCGACATTCTCGATCAGCTGGCCAAGGGGCTGCCCAAGCGGACGCTCAAGGGCGGCACGCTGCAGCTGGGCGCCCGCACCCTGCCGCAGCTGCCGAGGCATTCGGGCGACCGCAACCGCACCTCTCCCTTCGCCTTCACCGGCAACAAGTTCGAGTTCCGGGCCGTGGGCTCGTCACAGAGCATCGCCTGGCCCGCCACGGTGCTCAACACCATCGTGGCGGAGTCGCTCGACCACATCGCCACCCAGCTGGAGGAGGAAGCGGGCCCGCGACCCAGCGCCGCCAAGCAGGCGGAGGCGGTGATCAGCGTGCTGAAAAAGGCGCTCAAGGCGCACCGGCGGGTGATCTTCGATGGCGATGGCTATGCCGGCGCGTGGCACAAGGAAGCCGAGAAGCGCGGGCTTCCCATCATGAACGACTCGCTGGCAGCGTTCCCGGTGCTGAACGCGAAGAAAACCACCGATCTGTTCAAGAAGTACGATGTGCTGTCGCCGACCGAAGTCTCCAGCCGGTATCACATCGCGGTGGAGAAATACGTCAAGCAGCTGTTGATCGAGGGCGAGACGATGGCTTCGGTTGCGCGCACCCACATCCTGCCCGCCGCCCTGGAGCACCAGACGATCATGGCCGAGGCGGTGGCATCAACGGAAGCGGCGGGAGTGAAGTGCGACGGCGAGCGGAAGGCGCTGGAGGCGTTCGTGAAGCTGGTGGCGCGCTGCCGTACTATGGTGACGAAGCTGGAGACCGCACTGGCCCACGAGAACGGCGACCTGCTGGGGCACGCGAAGCACATGGCCGAGAAGGTGCGTCCGGCGATGGCCGACCTGCGGGAGGTGGCGGATACGCTGGAGCAGCATGTGTCGGCCGAGCTCTGGCCGCTGCCGACCTATCGCGAATTGCTGTTTCTGAAATAGGACGGCGTCGGTATAGAAGTCTTGGGCAGTGTGGGAGTGTGGGAGTGTGGGAGTGTGACACACTCCATACTCGCATACTCCCACACGTTCAGTTCAGCCACTTTTCTCGCAGCGCCGTTGATACTCCTGCTGTCACCTCCAGCCGGAAGTCTTCCTGCAGCTCCACCGGCACTTCACGCCGGCCGGTGCGGCCGATGATCACGACGGGAATCGTAACGCCGGGGCGTTTGCCCGAGAGAACCGCGCTGACATCGGCCTCGGTAATGGTGCGGCGGCCGTCCAGTGAGACCAGCCGGTCGCCCCGCTCGATTCCTGCGTCATAGAGCGGCGACCCGACCGTCACGGTGCTCGCCACTACCAGCGTGGTGTCGCGCTCCTGGAAGCCGATCGGCCCCAGCCACGCCTTGCCCGGATTGGCCTTTCGCAAGTCGAGCCCGACCGTCGCCAGCAACTCCTTCATCGGCGGAGCATCGCTGCCGTCCACGTACTTCTGCCACCAGCCATTGGCCCAGGCCGTGTCGCCCACCGTCTCACCCAGCGTGGTGCGGGCGTCATCGAGCGTGTAGGGTACTTCTGGCGCGCCGTACTTCTGCTTCATCAGCCGCATGAAATCATCCAGCGACTTGCCGGGAAAGCGGCCGCGGATCTCGAGATCGAGCGCCAGGCCGAGTACCGCGCCGTAGGTGTAGTACGAGATGAAAGTGTTACCGCGGTTGTCGGGGTCCACCGCCGTGGCGGCATCGACAAAGGGCGCCTGGCGGCTCATGCCGATGGGCGAGAAATAGCGCCGCCCCGGTGAGTTGAGCACAAAGTCCACGTTGCCGGCGAGGCTCCGGGCGTACTGGTCCACCGTGGTGAGCCCGGCGCGATGGATCAGCAGGTCGTCGTAATAGCTGGTGAACCCCTCGGCCAGCCAGAGCGCGCCGGTCATGTTGGCGCGCTCGAAGTCGAACGGCTCGAGTGTCGCCGGCCGGATCCGTTCCACGTTCCACTGATGGAAAAACTCGTGGGATACGGTGCCCAGGATGCCGCCGGGATTGCTGGCGAGCGATGTGCTGCTGGTGAGGAGCGTGGAGTTGCGGTGCTCCATCCCGTCGCCGTTGGCCCACGGCAGGTAGTCGGCGATGAAGGTGTAGGTGCCGTAGTCGTACTTCGGCAACTCACCCCACAGTCGTGCGTGCGCGTCCACCACCTTCTTCACTCTCACCACAAAGCTGTCCCGGTCGGCAGCGGTGCCGGCGTGGTGCAGCGCCAGGCGGATGGTCTGGGCCCGTCCGCCGCTGTTGACGGTCCAGCTCACCAGGTCGAAGTCGGACAGTTCGGTGGGGCTGTCGAAGAAGTACTGCAGATCGGGCGCCGTGAACCGGAGCGAGTCGCTGGTCGGTGTCAGCTGGGTGGCGACTTTCCAGTCGGGACTCACCGGCTCGAATGTGATGCTGATCGGATTCGACCCCATACCCCGGGCCCACATGAACACTGCCGGCATGTTGAAATGGGCGTGGGTCAGGTCCACCGCCGCATAGGTCCCGTCCACCCGGTCGCCAAAAAGCGTATACGCGACGACCACGCTGTCGCCGTGCTCCGGCACGGTCCAGCCATAGGGATCGGGCCGAGTGACTGCCAGCGGCGTCCCGGCCGGGTCGGTGATACGCACGTTGTAGACGTTCTTGGCGAACTCGTGCAACGCGTACCGACCAGGCGAACTCCGGCTCATCCGGAGCTCAAGCGGGCCCGCCGGCGCGCCGGTAATGGTGAGCCGGACCTCCGCCTCGTGATGCACCGCATTGGGAAAGGAGATCTCGTAGCGGACGGTGTCAGTCAGCTCGGCGGCTCGGCGGCTCGGCGGCTCGGCAGCGAGGGCCGCAGAGGCAAACGCGAGGAGGAGAAAAGATGTCATGGAGGGATTATAAGGCTACTCCCGATAGCGCGTCGCCCCGTCGGCGGGCTCCCAGTCATCGCCAGGCTCGAACGTCTCCCACAGCAGCTTCGAGACATCGCGAATGAGGGTGTACCCCTGGTTGGTGGGCTCGTAGCTGGTGTCCTGCTGGTTCTTCGTTATGACGCAGAAGACGTAGTCGCCTGACGGCGCGTTCACGAGCACCACTTCCGAGCGCGACCGGTCTACCGAGCCCTGCTTGGACGCCGCCTGCACCCAGGGAGGCAGCTGGGAAATGGCCGTGCCGTTCCAGTAGGTCCGCGTGAGTGCCCGAAACATCTCCTCGCTCGCGGCAGCGCTGACCGCGCGGCCTTCGCGAATCCTGGTCAACAGTCCCGCCATTTCTCTGGGTGTGGTCTGACCCCAGCCGTACTGTTCCCAGTTGCCTCGCCGGCCCGGCGTCCGTGAATTCATCCGGGTGGAGTCGAAGCCGTGGGCCGAGAGCCACTCATTGATTGCCACGCCGGTGCCGGAGAGTGACTGCAGCCAGAGCGACGCGGTGTTGTCGCTCATGGTGAGCATGAGCATCACCAGCCGGCCCAGCGCGATCCGGGTGCTGTCCTCGGCCATGACCAGGATATCCGCCTCGTCGTCGTAGTCCAGCGAGTCGGTGTAGGTGAGGATGCTGTCGAACGCGAGGCGCCCATCATGAATCGCCTGGTAGGTGGCGAGCATGATGGGCACCTTGATCATGCTGGCGGTGGGGAA
>JAICQR010000209.1 GCA_025937755.1 Gemmatimonadales bacterium
GCAGCTGATGCCGCAGCCGGTTGAAGGCGGTCCGGTGCCGTTCGACACCTATCGATATGACATCTCGGTGATCGGGAAGTACGACCAGATCGGCGAGTTCCTGGGAGATGTGGCCAGCCTGCAGCGGATCATCGTTCCGCAGAATGTGCAGCTGGCGGTGGCGAACAACGCCGCTGCCAAGGCCCTGGGCGACACCAGCGGTTCGCTGCTGGAAGCGAAGTTCCAGATCCGCACTTTTGTGAAGTCCAGCGCGCAGGAGGTGGCCAGTGGGACCTAAGCATCTGACGCTCGCCCTGCTTGCCCTGGCAGCCCTGGGTGGCTGCGGGGGAGGTATCGAGGAGGGGGACGACGACGCGGGCACCGTGTCGGTCGCGGCTATTCGCGACAGCATCCAGAAGGCACGTGGCTCGGCACCGGTGGAGACCGCCTCGAGCGGCGCCATCGCGGCCGCGCCGGTCGAAGGTACGGTGCAGCGGGAGGAGTTCGCCTACGGCGGCGGCACCCGCGATCCGTTCGCGTCGCTGATCAACCTGAAGGCGACCGGCCCCACGATCGACAACCTCCAGCTGGTGGGCATTTACCAGAGCCGGAGCGGCGGCGTGGACAACAGCGTGGCGGTGCTGCGCGAGAAGGATTCGGGCAAGCGCCACATGCTGCGGGATGGCGACCAGCTGGGACGGCTGCAGCTGGTGGCGATCCAGACGAAGGATGTGACGTTCCTGATCGAGGAATACGGGTTCGAGCGGCAACAGACTCTCTCCCTGCGGAAGCAGGAGGACGTGACGCCATGAAGGCGCTGATTCGAGGCATGATCGTGGCCGCCGTGGCGCTCGTCGCCGCGATGCCGGCCCAGGCGGCTGCCCAGGGTGGCCAGGTAACGGCGGTGACGCTCCAGCCCTCGGCCGGCAAGGCCGAGCTGGTGGTGGGCGTCCAGGGTGCCGGCGAGATCCGCGACTTCGTGCTGCGGAGCCCGGACCGGCTGGTGCTCGACATCTCGGGCGCCACGCTGTCCGCGCCGGCTGCCACCTACGACGGCGTGAATCGCGCCGGCGTTCGCGACCTTCGCTATGGCCAGTTCCAGGCCGGCGTGGTGCGGGTGGTGCTGGAGCTCGATGCGCTGATGGACTATCAGGTTGTGCGTGAGCAGGGGGCGGTGAAGGTGAGCTTCGCGGCGCCCCGCACCTTCCTGAGCTGGTCGTCGATGACGCCTGCGGCGCTGCCGCTGGCCGAGCGGCCGGTCGACAGCCCGGTGCAGGCCGTGGCCGTGGCCCAGGTGCCGATGGACGTTGAGGTCCCGGAACCGCCGCCGGCGCGCGACGTGCTGGTGACGACCCGGTCGCGTCCGGTGAGCCAGCAGAGCCAGGAGCCGCGCATCACGGTCAGCTGGGATCGCGCCAGCATCGCCGATGTGGTGGCCGGGTTCGCCGCGTTCAGCGGCCGGAACATCGTGCTCGGCAAGGGCATCACGGGCGAAGTATCGGCCGAGATCAAGAACCAGCCGTGGCCCGAGGCGTTCGCCGCGGTGCTTGCCACCCAGGGCCTCACCGCGCAGGAGATGGCGGGCGGGATCATCCGGGTGGACAAGCCGGAGACGCTGGCCGCGCTCGACTCGCTCGAGCCGCTGGAGACCACCGTGGTCCGCCTGAACTACAAGCAGGCTGACTCGATGGTGAAGGTGGTCGAGAGCGTGCTGACCAAGGACCGGGGCCGGGTGGCCGCGGCGTCCAGTTCCAACGCGCTGATCATCACCGATACCCATTCCCGCCTGCCGGGCGTGGCCGACTTCGTGCGCGGCCTCGATACCCGCACGGCGCAGGTCTCGATCCAGGCCAAGATCATCTTCGTGGACCGGCGGAACCTGGAGCAGCTGGGGATCAAGTACGACCTCGGCGGCCAGAACCAGTTCTTCAACAAGCTGGTGCAGCGGAGCGACGGCACGGGTGGCTTCTTCGACAGCGAGTCGAACATCATCAACCTGGGCGGCAACTCACTCTCCGCCATCGCCAACGCTGATGCAAACATCATCGGATCGGCGCTCGACCTGGTGTTCTCGACCGCGATCGGCGGCTTCTCGCTGACCTCGTTCCTGAGTGCACTGGAGCGGGTGGAGCTGTCGGATGTGCAGGCCGAGCCGCTGATCACCACGCTCGACAACCAGAAGGCCGACATCCTGGTGGGTGACGAGATTCCGCTCCGTGTCGTGGACGCCAGCTCGCAGTCGGGCGGCGGTGCAGCCCGGTCCACGGTGCAGTTCAAGGAGACCGGCATCCGGTTGACCGTCACGCCGCATGTCACCAACAACCGCCAGATCCTGATGCAGCTCGAGACCGAGCGCTCCAAC
>JAICQR010000143.1 GCA_025937755.1 Gemmatimonadales bacterium
AGCCGCTGCTCGGCACGTGTCGCCTTCGGCGACATCTCTCACCGCGCATCTGGCGGGCGCACGAGCCGTGCCCCCCTCCCAGCTTTCAACTCTCGACTGATACATGGCCCTCGATAATCTCCGGGATTTCATTGGCGCGATCGACGCCGCTGGCGAGCTGGTGCGCATCACGGAGCCGGTGCGGGCGCGGCTGGAAGTGGCCGCGATAGCGGACCGGTGCATGAAGATGCCGGGGGGCGGGCCGGCGCTGCTGTTCGAGCATGTGCTCCTCGAGAATGGCGCACGCAGCGCGCATCCGGTCGCGATCAACCTGTTCGGGTCGATGCGGCGGATGTGCCTGGCGCTCGGGGTGGATCGGCTGGACGAGGTGGGCGACCGGATCAGCGAGATGCTGGAGCTCAAGGTGCCCGAGGGAATCATGGGCAAGCTGGCGATGCTGCCGCGGCTGGCGGAGATGGCCAAGTTCCCGCCCAGAGTGAAGGGCGGGAAGCCGGCGTGCCAGGAGGTGGTGCTTCGCGAGGGCGAAATCAATCTCGACACGATTCCGTTCCTTACCACCTGGCCGCAGGATGGCGGGCGGTACATCACGTTGCCGATGGTGATCACGCGCGATCCGGTGAAGGGGACGCGCAACGTGGGGATGTACCGGGTGCAGGTGCTGGGACGCGACACGCTGGCAATGCACTGGCAGCGCCACAAGGTGGGTGCCGCGCACTGGCGCGAGATGGCAGAGCGAGGCGAGCGCATGCCGGTGGTAATCGCGCTGGGCGGTGATCCCGCGAGCATCTACTCGGGCTCGGCGCCGCTGCCTCCGACGATCGACGAGTTCATCTTCGCGGGGTTCCTGCGGAAGCACCCGGTGGAGCTGACCAGGGCTGTCTCCTGCGACCTCGAGGTTCCAGCCGAAGCCGAGATGGTGATCGAGGGCTACATCGATCCATCCGAAGACCTGGTGATGGAAGGTCCCTTCGGTGACCATACCGGTTTCTACTCGCTTGCCGATCTCTATCCCAAGGTGCATGTCACCGCGGTGACGATGCGGAAGGACCCGGTATATCCCGCCACGCTGGTGGGGCGGCCGCCGATGGAAGATTTCTACCTGGGCCACGCCACCGAGCGGATTTTCCTGCCGCTGCTGCGGCTCACGGTGCCGGAGATCGTCGACTACCACATGCCGGCGCCAGGGATCTTCCACAACCTGGTGTTCGTGTCGATCGATAAGCAGTACCCGGGGCAGGCGTACAAGGTGATGAACGCGCTCTGGGGCCAGGGGCTGATGTCGCTGGCGAAGGTGCTGGTGATCCTGGACAAGGAAGTGAATGTGCAGGATCCGGACGAGGCGTGGTGGGTGGCGCTCAATCACATCGATCCCGCCCGCGACGTGATCTTCACACGGGGGCCGGTGGATGTGCTGGACCATGCGTCGGCGCAGTTCACGTATGGCAGCAAGATGGGAATCGACGCGACGCGCAAGTGGCCGGAGGAAGGGTTTACGCGAGAGTGGCCAGATGTGATCGAGATGGATGGGGAGACGAAGGCCGCGGTGGACCGGCTGTGGCCGAAGCTTGGCCTGAGTGGGAAGTGGGAAGTGGGAAGTGGGAAGTAGCGTGCGGGAGGGGCAGACGTTCGCGGGGGAGAGTCTCCTCACCCGCTACATCAACTTCGTGAAGCTGCCGCATACGCTGTTCGCATTGCCCTTTGCGTTGCTGGGCATCCTGGCGGCGAGCCGGGTGGCGCCGGTGACGTGGCGGCAGGTGCTGCTGGTGGCGCTGGCGTTCAGTGCGGCGCGGTGGGTGGCGATGGGGTTCAACCGGATCGCCGACCGCGAGTTCGATGCACGCAATGCGCGGACCGCCGCGCGGGAGTTGCCGAGGGGGGCACTGACGCTGACACAGGCATGGGCGTCGGTGATCGTGGCGGGGCTGGTGTTCGTGGTGTCGGCGGGGCTGCTCAATCCGCTCTGCGCGCTGCTGGCGCCGGCGGCGCTGGCGTGGGTGGTGGCGTACTCGTATGCCAAGCGGTTCACATCGTGGCCGCACCTCTGGCTGGGGATGAGCCTGGCGATCGCGCCGGTAGGCGGATATCTGGCGATCGCGGGACGCTGGAGCGAGCCGGGCTGGCTGCTGCTGGCGATCGCTCTGGCGGTGGCGACGTGGGTGGCGGGCTTCGACATCTTTTACGCGCTGCCGGACGAGTCGTTCGACCAGCACGAGGGGCTCCGGAGTGCGGTGGTGAAACTGGGGCAGCGGAAGGCGATCCTGGCGGCGAAGCTGCTGCACGGGATCACGATTCCGGCGCTGGCATTGTTTGGGTGGGGAGCGGGCTTCGGGCTGTGGTACTTTGCCGGGGTCGCGGTGGCCGCGCTGATCCTGGCGTATGAGCACCGGCTGGTGCAGCCCGGCGATTTGAGCCGGCTGGACGCGGCGTTCTTCACGATGAACGGCGTGATGTCGGTTGCGGTGTTTGGCTTCGCGCTCGTCGACCGGCTGGTTGCGTAGCAGGGGTTAGGGGTTTCACCACGAAGAGACGAAGGACACGAAGTCAACCACGGAGACACGGAGCCCACGGAGCTTCACGGAGAAAAGCTGTTTGTTGTGGGCGCCATTCCGAGGCAACGCAGCTCGCTGCACACCACAAAAAACAATAGCTCGATATCTCCGTGTTCTCAGTGTCTCTGTGGTTTCCCGGGGGCTCGGCCCCTTCGCTGCGCTCAGGGTGACGAGCCGGAGTCTTGCGAATGAACCAGTTGCCGATTGTGTTCGCCATCACCGGCGCCAGTGGTGCACCGTATGCGGTGCGGCTGCTGGCGGTCCTGGCGCAGGCAAAGGTGCCGGTCTGGCTGATTGTGTCGAGCCATGGGCAGCGGCTGCTGGAGCAGGAGAGCGGCATCGCGACGATGGAGGAGCTCAAGTCCGCGACCGGCGGAGACTGGTCCAGTGTCACGCCCTTCACCGACAACGATCGCGGGGCGCTGCCGGCATCGGGGAGCCAGCGGACGCGGGGAATGGTGGTGTGTCCCTGCTCGATGGGAACGGCGTCCGCCATTGCCCACGGGAGCAGCCGCTCGCTGGTGGAGCGCGCGGCAGATGTGACGCTCAAGGAGCGCCGGCGGCTGGTGGTGGTGCCGAGGGAGACGCCGATGTCTTTGGTGCACCTGCGCAACCTGACGCTGCTGGCGGAGGCGGGTGCCACGGTGCTGCCCGCGGCGCCGGGGTTCTATCACCGGCCGACCGAGGTGGCGCAGCTGGTGGACTTCGTGGTGCAGCGGGTGCTGGACCAGTTCGAGCTGGACATCGACCTCGCGCCTCGCTGGAACGGCTGACGCGGCGTGCGGCTGGGCATCATCTCCGATACCCACGGCACGCTGCCGCCGGAAGTGTTCCAGGTCTTCGAAGGCGTTGATCGCATCCTGCACGCCGGCGATGTCGGCTCGGCGGACATCCTCACAGAACTCGAAGCCCTCGCACCGGTCACCGCGGTGTACGGCAACACCGACGGGTGGGGCCTGCGAGCGAAGCTGCCCAAGGTGGCGAAGCTCCGGCTGGACGGCTTCGACATCGTGGTGACCCACGGCGACCAGTTCGGCACGCCCACGCCGGAGGCGCTGCACGAGGCGTTTCCCGAGGGGGAGATTCTGGTCTTCGGCCACACCCACCAGCCGCTGGTGGAGACGGTGGATGTGGTGGTCACCGCCATGAACCCGGGCAGCGCGGGCGCGCCGAGGGATGGGCTGCCACCGAGCGTGGGGATCATGGAGCTGGAGCCGGGGATTCCGCCAAGGGCGAGGCTTGTACCGATGCTGGACTAGAAGCAACTGCGGAACTGCAACTGCGTGAACGGAACGGAAACGTCGTGAACGGGGCCCGCGAGCGCCGCTGTCTCCTTTCGGCGGCTCGGCTGGCGGGCGGACTATCGTCCGCCCCTGGGCGATAGCCAGCACGCCGCCTCCAGGAGACATCGGCGCTCGCGGCCTCTGAGAGGGCGGGTGGCTGTCAAACAGGCGCGACCGCCACGCCGCCCGGGTGCGTCAGCAGCCCGCCGGCGCCGGAACAGGATCGAGCCCGGCGTTGCCGAGCAGGGTGATGCCGCTGCCGGAGAGCGTCGCGGCGCCGCACACAGCATTGTTCAGCAGGACGGCATCGCTGCCGGAGATGGTGAGCGCGCCTTCCACCTCGCTGAACGACATGCCGAAGTCACTGCCCGGAACGGTGAGGTCGCCAGTGATGGTGGCGCCGCGGATGCGGTTGCCGCTGCCGCTGACCTCGATATTGCCGTCGAGCGTGACGCTGCCGCCGCGCATGCCCTCACCGAACAGCGTGACGTTGCTCCCCGCGAAGACGAGGTCACCGGTATAGGAACCCGCGTGGAAGAACACGATGCGGTTGCTGCCAGCCAGTGCATCGTTGACTTCGCTGAGCGGCATGCCGGGCTCGATTTCCACAACCGTACCGCCGAAGGCGTACTCGATATCCGCCATGATGGCGGTCGGGTCGGCGGCGGCGTCATCCCAGGCGACGGCGATTTCCCGGAGGTCTCCGGTTCCGATGGTGAGAACTTCGGTCCCGCTGGCGCCGATGTCGAGGGTGTCCTCGCCGGCGGCCACGGGTACAAGCACCGCCACCCGGTTGGCGTCGGTATCGACGCTCGGTCCACCGCGCACGTCGACCGCCGTACCGGCACCGAGGGTGCCGGGCGCAGGCACGGCCGCCTGGTTGGCGGTATTGATGACGGGATTCAGGAGCACTACGAACGCGGTCTCGCCATAGGGCACGTCGGTCGGCGGGCTGGTGCTATCTCCGCACGCGCCGGCTGAAAGCAGCAAGGCAATACCGAGGGTCAGCGATCGCACCGTGCTGATGGGACGCATCGTTTGGGCTCCGGATACGCGGGGGGACCGAA
>JAICQR010000180.1 GCA_025937755.1 Gemmatimonadales bacterium
AGATAGCGCTCGCCGGTGTCACAGAGAATGGTGACCACGCACGCGGTGGGGTCATCCACCTCGCGCGCCACGTCGAGGGCGAGCTGGACATTGAGCCCGGCGGAGCCGCCGACCAGGATTCCTTCCTCGCGGGCGATCCGGCGAGCCATGCTCATCGAGGCTTTGTCGGGCAACTGCCGCCACTCATCGATCACGTCGAACCATACCGTGGTGGGAATCTTGTCGCCTCCGATGCCTTCCACCTTGTAGGGGTGGCCCTCACCCATGGTCTTCGTGGCAGCGTAGCCGGCATAGAGTGATCCGACCGGATCGCCGGCGATGACCCGGATCTTCGGGTTCTTCTCCTTGAGGAACTTCCCCGCGCCGCTGATGGTGCCGCCGGTACCGGCGCCTGCCACCAGGTGGGTCACCTTGCCCTGGGTCTGTTCCCAGATCTCGGGGCCGGTGGTGGCGTAGTGCGCCTCCGGATTGACCTGGTTGTAGAACTGGTTGGCCAGCACGGCGCCCGGGGTGTCGCGAACGATCTGCTTGGCCTTCATCACGTAGTTGTCGGGATGATCGGCCGGCACCGCGGTGGGAGTGACGACCACTTCCGCCCCATAGGCCTTGAGCAGCCGCACTTTCTCCTGAGACATCTTGTCGGGCATGGTGAAAATGCAGCGATAGCCCTTGAGCGCCGCCGCCATGGCGAGCCCGACACCAGTGTTGCCGCTGGTACCCTCGACCACGATGCCGCCCGGCTTGAGTTCGCCCGATCGCTCGGCGGCTTCGATGATGGCGAGGCCGATGCGGTCCTTCACCGAACCGCCCGGATTGGCGTACTCCGCCTTGCCATATACGGGAGTGCGGACCCCGGCGCCTACCCGTGACAGCCGGATCAACGGGGTCCAGCCAACCGTATCGAGGACGTTGTCGTAAGGACGAGAATGCGGCGGGGTCATGGCCTCTCCGGCACAGCGGGATTCCGGAAGTGTACCGGCTGGATGAACGACGCGCTCACCGGCGAACCGCGCCGGAGCGCCGGGGCGAAGCGCAGCCCGGCGGCGCCGGCGATGGCGGCGGAGTCGAGCGCGGGATAGCCGCTGGACTCGGCTACGGCGATCGAATCGCGCAGCACCTGCCCGGTGGAGTCCACGGTCAGGCGCAGCAGGACGGTGCCCTCGATGCCTTCGCGGGCGAGCGCGGCCGGGTACACCACCGGCGAGGTGGGGTTCACCGCGACCGGCGGGGCGTCGTCGCGGCTGGTGAGATCTCCCGACGTTGCCGGGAGCGCTACGATGCCGTCCCCCTCGCCACCGCAGGCGAGAGTGAGGCAGGCAGCGAGGATGAGGAGTCGGGTCTTCACCCCCGCAAAATATCCTGTACTAGGCGAGGCTGCCTACGGCATTGGCCAGTGCGTCCCTGTCCGGCATACTGGCCTGGGCCTGGCGGGGAGACCCGCCACCCCTGCCGCCGAACTGAGCGATGAGATCCTTGATGATGCCACCTGCATTCCAGCCGGAATCGGGGGCGGCCGCGATGAACAGTGTGGGAGGATCCGCCAGTGTTCCGACGAAACGTGCGCCCTGCAGTTCCGACACTGCCTGACCCAGCGCTGCGAGCGCTTCCCTGTGGAGACCCGCGGGGGCGCAGATGAGTCGGGATCCATCGGCAGCCGGTGCCGCCGCAGCGTAGGCCTCCCGCGCATGCGCGCGCGCGAGGTCGGCCTGCAGGTGCTTGATGGTGGAGGCGCTCGAGCGGATGCCATCCTTCAAAGCGGCGATCCCTGCGACGACGTCCGCTGGAGCGGCGGACAGAAGGGTACCAGCCGCCGCAATGATCCTGGCGTCGCGCCGAGCGCGCTGCAGCACACGGTGGCCGCAGAGGAACTCGATCCTGAGGCCCTGCTTCAGCTTCTCGACCCTGCGGACGGCCAGTGCGCCGATCTCGCCGGTGTCGCTCACGTGGGTGCCGCCGCAAGCGCTCCGGTCGATGTCCTGGATAGTGATGATGCGCAGGGTGCCGGTACGCGCCGACGGCTTGCGCAGGCCTTCGATCGTGGCGGCCTCCTCGAACGACACGAGCACCGGGCGTCGCTCGCTGATGATCTCGTTCGCGCGGTCTTCGATGGCTTCGAGTTTGCGATCGGATATGCCGCCGGCAGCGATATCCACAGTGGAAGACTCGGGCCCGAAATGCACGCTCGTGGTTGGGGCGTTGGCCCTGTCATGCAGCAGGCCCGACAGCAGGTGCTGGCCGGTGTGCTGCTCCATGTGGTCGAAGCGCCGGGGCCAGTCCACCTCGCCGGTGACGGCGCCGTCGAGCGGCGCGGGCTCGGCCAGCACGTGGACGACCGCATCGTCTTCTTCTACAACGTCGATAACACGAGTGCCTCCCAGAACCCCGGTGTCGTGCGGTTGGCCGCCGGACGTGGGGTAGAAGGCGGTACGGTCGAGCGTGACGCGGAGGTTATCGTTGCTCCGGCTGGTCACGCGGGCGTCGAACGTGGTGAGCCGGGAGTCGGTGTAGTAGAGGCGGTCGGTCACATGCCGGTGCTATCGCGGATGAGCGGATAGCCGACGACGCGTTCGAGGCCGTCGGGGTCGGTCCAGATGCCGAGGACTTCATCGGTGCCGATGTGGGTTGGCTCGAAGCCGGGAGGAAGTGTCACGTCGCCCAGCCAGCGGCCGGCGGTGTCGATCACCACCCAGCTCGAGGGGAGCTCTGGACCGACGCCGTAGCGTTCGATCCAGAGGTTGGCCGCGTCATCGAAGGTGAACGTGGAGTAGGCGGGTTTGACTGTGGGCCGGGGAGCAGCCTCCAGCGTGCGGGTGAATCCTTCCTTCATGTCCGGGTCACTGATCTCGGCATATGAGTCCATCGCGCTGTCAAGAACGGCATTCATCTCGGCTTCACTGATGGGCATCGGCTTCTCGGCCAGCCGTATGCTTCGAACTACCCGCCCGGAAAGATCCAGCTGATCCACCCGGAACTCGTCGCCCGTGCCGACCCAAAGCTCGCCATCATGGAAGTGCACGGTGGTTTCGTGCTCGAACGGGGCTCGTGTGACGGCACCCCACGTCTCTCCCGTCACTATCAGAGCTTCGCCTCCCAGGACAGCCGCCACCCGCCTTCCGACGCTGCCATCAGCGCCGCTCAGCCAGATTTCGAACGTATCCCGCCTGACCCCACTGGTAGCGCCTCTGACGGAGTTACCAGTCTGCCCGATCCACTCACCTGTTGGCAACCGTCCCATGATCCGGAGTGCGAAGTCAGACTCGGGCGGAGCCGCCATCCTGAAGCGACGCCCGAACGCACCATCGATGCTGAACACCGAGACCTGAGCCGTGGGGCCCTGGCGCAACGCCGGGGGCGCAACCACCGGCCACAGCGCCGCCCACCGGAGCGACGCGCCCCGCCCCGCACCCACGCGCCCCCCCCGCTGCGAAAAACT
>JAICQR010000226.1 GCA_025937755.1 Gemmatimonadales bacterium
CCCAGCACCCCCGCCACATTGCGCAGCCGGTCCAGCTGCTGCACCCAGTCGCGCCCGTACTGCACGTCTTCCACGAAGGTGAAGCCCCGCATCCGCTCCGCCACTTCCTCCACGTGCGCCGCGTCCCGGAAGCCCTCCTTCAGCCGGATCTCCAGCGACGCCGGCAGCGGGTTGGTCTGCAGGTCACGATACGCGTCGCGGAACTCGACCAGTTCGCGCCGAGCTCGCTCCAGCGCCTGGTCCTCGGTCACGTAGTCCACCGTGTACACTTCCGGGAACGTCGCCACGTCCTGCGCCGCCAGCGTGATCGTCTCCGGCGGCGTGCCCCGCAGCACGAACGCCACGATCTCCACCCGCTCTTCCAGCCCCCGCAGCGCCGATCGCAGGTTCAGCGCGATCAGCCCGAACAGCCCCAGCGTGAACAGCGAGAACGCGATGGTGGTGATCGACAGCGTGCTCAGGAGCGGCAGCCGCCGGAAGGGAAGCAGCGCTTCGCGCAGCAGCAATCTCACGGCAGCTCCGGGGCAGGGCCCTGGCTGCTATCGTGCACCACGGCGCCATCCTTCATCTCGATGGTGCGATACGACACCTCGCTCACCAGCGCCAGGTCGTGGGTCGCCATCACCACCACCGTGCCGCCGGCGTTGATGTCGCGCAGCAGCTGGAACACGCCTCGCGTGGCGCGCTGGTCGAGGTTGCCGGTCGGTTCGTCCGCCAGCAGGATCGCCGGGTCGTTCACCAGCGCCCGCGCGATGGCCACTCGCTGCTGCTCGCCGCCCGACAGCTCCCGCGGATACGCCCGCGCCTTGCTTGCCAGCCCCACCTGGGTCAGCACCCGTGTCACCCGCGCCGGAATCGTGTCGCGTCGCGCACCCGTCACCTCCAGCGCGAATGCCACGTTCTCATGTGCGGTCCGGTCTTCCAGCAGCCGGAAGTCCTGGAACACGATTCCCAGCCGGCGCCGGAGCCGCGGGATCTCATCGCCCTTGAGCGAATGCACCAGGTGCCCGCCCACCCGTACGTCACCAGAGGTGGGGCGCAACTCGGCATACAGCAGTTTGAGCAGGGTGGACTTGCCCGCGCCGGAATGGCCGGTGAGAAAGAGGAACTCGCCCTTGGGGACGTGGAACGAGACGTCCTTGATGGCCAGCGAGCCGGAGGGAAACGCCTTGACGACGTGGTTCAGCCGAATCACGTCGCTGCCTGCTCCAGGTCGGCGATGATATCGTCGGCGTCCTCGATCCCGCAGGACAGCCGCACGAACCCGTCGGGAATGCCCAGTGCTTTCCGTTGCGATGCGGTCATGGCCTTGTGTGACGTCAGCCGCGGTTCCGACACCAGGCTCTCGACTCCCGCCAGGCTGGGCGCGTGCGCCACCAGCTTGAGCCGCTTGAGGAACCGCTCCGCCGCTCGCACGCCCCCCTTGAGTTCCAGACCCACCATGCCTCCGAAGCCATCCAGCGTCTCGGCGGCGACAGTGTGGTCCGGGTGCGACTCGAGCCCGGGATAGTGCAC
>JAICQR010000021.1 GCA_025937755.1 Gemmatimonadales bacterium
GACACGGTGGGCTTCATCCGCAAGCTGCCCCACCACCTCGTGGCCAGCTTCCGTGCCACCCTCGAGGAAGCACGCGCGGCCGACGTGCTGGTGCACGTGGTGGATGCGTCGCATCCCGACTGGGAAGGACAGATGCGGGTGGTCGAAAAGGTGCTCCACGAGCTTGGCATGGCGGAGCGGCCGGTGCTGGTGGTGTTCAACAAGATGGACGTGGTGCCTGACGCGGCGGCATTCACGGCGCGCGTGCGGGAGCTCCACCCCGAGGCGATCCTGGCCACCACTCAGCGCATCGACGGGCTCGACGCGCTCAAGGCGCGCCTCCGGAGCGTGGAACGTGCCGGGCGACTCACGGTGCGAGTGCGGCTTCCGGCCAGCGACGGTGCCAGGCTGGCGGAACTCTATCGGGTGGGTGAGGTGATCTCGGCGAATGTCGATGGCACGGTCACCGACGTGCTGGTGCGGCTGGAACAATGGCAGGCCGACCGGTTGCGGGAGGCCGGTGTCGACGTTGCCTCACCGCCGGCGCTGGCGGAGCGGCGCGCCGGCTGAGGCCTCGGCGCTAGTTCCGCGCCACCACGATCACAGTCACGACGCTGGCCAGCAACTGGGCCGCCACGCCCAGTACCGACGCGATCCCGGGGCCGCGCTCGGCCGGGTCACGCACCGGCACCATGACCTCCGCACCGGGCCGGGGAGCCGGCCGGCTGTCGGGCAGCAGGAACCGGCGTTCGACACTCTGCTTGTCGCCATTGGGCTGGGTCACGAAGGCCCGCCGCTTGTCGCCTTCCTTCGAGTAACCACCCGCCGCGCGCACGTAGAAATCGAGATCGCGTCCGGGCTCGAACGCCACCGCTCCGGGCGAATTGACCGCGCCTCGTACCATGACGATCGGGTCGAACTCGGGGATGTGCATCGAGTCGCCGGCCGCCAGAATGAGGTTGTCCCGGTGGTCGTTGTCACTCATCACGGCCTTGAGGTCGATCCCGACCCGTCCCGCGCTGTCCAGCCGCCGGTAGAACTCGATCCCATCGGCGTAGGCGGCTTCCGTCAGGCCGCCCGCGCGCCCGATCACGTCCGCCAGTCGTTCGGTCTTGGTGCGGAGCGCGTAGGGCCCGGGGTATTTCACCTGCCCGGTGATGGTCACCGTGCGCACCAGTTCCCACTCCGGTTGCCGCAGAATCAGCAGATTGTCATAGGGCTGCAGCACGACCTCGGGCGAGCCCGAGCGTGGCGCAGCGGGACCTGGCGGCCCCTGATACTCTCCCGGGGCGCCGCGGGCAAAAAGATATGTGGAGTCGAGCGGCACCCGGATCGTGGTCGCCACCTGGCCCTGGGATCGGGTGTCGGGCACCCGCGCAATCTCGGCTTCGACCAGGTACGCGTCGGGCGCAAGCCCGTCGGCGAGCAGGATGGCGTCCCGGACCGTCATGCCCTCGCGAAATTCGATTCGGCCAGGCTGGCGCACCGCACCCGTGATCACCACGTAGCGGGCGGGCCGGAAGGTAGTGCGCGAGAAGATCCGGACCACGTCGTCTTCCTGCAGGACGAGATCATCACTCAGCCGGCCAGTGCTGTCGGCAAATGACGTGCGGAGCTGGACCCGGGTGGAATCGCTCCTGAGCCGCGAGACGAGCACCTGGCCCAGGTAGACGTCCGGCTTGGGGCCGCCAGCGAGATTCAGAGCCTGCGACAGCTGCATGCCCGGGGTGTAACCCACCTGGCCGGGAAGCCACACGTTGCCTTCGACGGTGACAAAGCCCCGCAGCCGGTCCGCCACCGGGAAGACCGTCACCGAGTCGCCCGGCAGCATCACCAGCGATGGAACCGCTGTAGCCAGCTGCTCCGGGCCGACGTCCACCACCACCCGTCCCCGACCGTAGCTGGAGTCGCCCGGCATCGCCGGCAGGATGCGATGCACCTGTACCCGCCGCCGCAGCGCATCGGCGTCGAAACCGCCGGCGAAACCAATCACGTCTCGCAGTGTCTCTCCCTCGCGCACCTCGAATACCGCCGGCCGCACGACTTCTCCCGTGACCTCGACCCGCCCCTGCTGCACCGGAATGAAGATGACGTCACCGCTCTGCAGTGTCAGGCTGGAATGGTCGATGCCGTGCAGCAGGTAGCCATAGACATCCACCGAGTCGACCAGGGCGCCGTTGCGCCGCACTTCCAGGCGGCGGAGCGAGCCGTTCCGGGTCGGGCCGCCGGCCGCGTACAGCGCCATCAGCGGCGTGCTCCCTGCCGAGAGCACATATGCCCCTGGGCGCCGCGCCTCGCCTGCCACATAGATCTGTACCGCGCGCTGCCGGCTGACGCTCAGGTCGAAGCGGGTGCTGCCACCACTCCGCCGAATGCCCGAGTACACTTGCGAGAACCGGCGAAACAGCACCTCGCGCGCCTCGGTCAGGTTGAGGCCGGCCACATGGACCGTGCCCACGGCCGGCACCACGATGAAGCCGTCGCGCGAGACCTCCAGGCTGTGCGCCTCCTCGACGTCGCCCGCCAGGATCAGCGCGAGACGGTCGCCCGGTCCGAGCCGATAGGTGTCCGGTACCGGACTGGCGCGATCAGGCATGAACCGGGTGGAACGCGCGGCAAACACATCCATGCCGAAGATCACCAGGCTGTCGATCATGAATTGCGACGAGCCCAGCGCGGTCACGGGTAGTTGCAGCTGAACCGAATCGATGACAGCGAGGAGCGAGTCGGCTTCCGGTTGGGCAACGAGGCCCAGGGCGCGCACCGCGTCGATCTCCCCCCGGAGGCCCGGCAGGCCCAATACGCCGCGCTGGGCCTGGCCCGGCGTGCCCATGTAGTTGTCCAGCAGCGACTCGTCATAGCCGGCTGCACGCAGGCGGGACCGCAGCTGTTCCTGGCTGAGGCCCGAGTTGGCAATCGCCTCGGCCAGACGCCGCTGCGTCGCGGGGTCGCCCTGCAATGCCTCCTGAGCCAGCCGAGGGTCGGACAGGGGATCCTGCGCCTGCGCGGGAGCGGTGACCAGCGCCAGGAGCGTGGTGGCCAGGTAGATCGCGGCGAGTCTCGGCATGGTCGAGAAGATGATGGACGACAATAGGGGAGTCAAACGCCGCCGACGATCTGGCGCCAGAGATCTAGCAGCCGTTGCGCCACCGCGTGGGTCGAGTATCGCTCGAGAACCCGTCGCCGCGCCACCGCACCGAGCGACTGGCGGAGCTCCGGATCGTCTCGTAATCGCTGTAGCGCTGCGGTCAGCGCTTCCAGGTCATCGTCGTCCACCAGGATGCCACTGTCCCCGATGAACTCCGGCAGCGCACCCGTCCGCGTTGCCACCACTGGCCTGCCCGCGGCCATCGCCTGGAGCGCGCCAGTACTGGCCTGGTCGACTGGCGTGTTCGTCCTGCGAGCTGGCACCACAGCGCAGTCAGCTCTTCCCCAGATCTCGGCGCGTTCATCGGCGGGGAGCGATCCCAGCCAGGAGATACGGCCGGAAATGCCCAGCCGCTCGGCCAGCGTCTCGAGTTCCGGCTGCGCGGGTCCGCCGCCAGCCACCAGCAACTGCCATGACCCGGCGATATCCACCGCAGCGCGCAGCAACTGGTCGAGTCCCCGAGCCGGTACCAGGCGACCGCTGAACGCCATGGTGAGGCCGTCCTGGTCGAACGGAGCGATCCCTGACGGCGCGACCACACCGGTGCGAGGGGCCATGAGCAGCGGCGCGTTGCCCACCTGGCCGGCGAGAGTAGCGGCGCCCGGAGTTGCAGCGTGAATTCCCCTCGCCTCCCGCAGATTGCGGCCACGGCGTCGCCGTTCGCGCCAGGTGAGGGAGCTGTCGCTCTCGAGCGCCGTGACCACCGTGGTCGCGAAGCCGAGTCGCCGGGCCTCCGCCAGTGCCATGCTGGCCAGCGGCAGGTGCGGCTCCAGGTCCAGGTGTACCACGTCAGGCGCCGCGTCCTGCAGCGCACGGCGGAGCGCTCCTCGCTTCCAGCGGTCGCGCGGGTGGTCCGATGGAGGAATGATTGCCGTCACCTCGACCCCCAGCGCCGCGAATGCGTGCAGCTGGGCCCGAGTCGCCGGGGACAGGGAACTGTGAGAGAGAAATGCGGCTCGCACGTCGAAAAGATGCTTGGGCCGCGGCCCCACTCCAAGCCCGGACGTTGACACTGGTCGCGGTGTGCTGCCAGTTTCGCCACGACCCGGATGTCCCTGCTGCTCCCCCTGGACCGGCGTCGACATGCGCATTCTGCACCTTGCGAAGTACTACTGGCCGCGCTCCGGCGGCATGGAGCGGGTGGTGGCTGACCTCGCCGATGGCGCGTCCGCGCTCGGGCACGAGGTCGAGGTTGTTGCCGTCCGGAGTTTTGGGGAAGGCGTCCGTCGTCCGCGAAAGGCGGTCACGCGCACCTTCTCCTTTGGCGCGCTGGGCTCCCAGGAAATCGCACCCGGCTACATCGCAGCTGCCTGGCGGCGGGCCGACGTCATTCACGTCCACCATCCCCATTCGCTGGCGGATCTGGCGGTCCTGCTGCGTGCAGGCCGGACGCCCGTCGTCGTCACCCAGCACGCCGATCAGCGGCGGGGCGCCTACCGCCCGGTTTCGCGGCTGGTGCTGCGGCGTGCGAGGGCAATCGTGGTGCCGAGCCGGGCCCACCTCGCCATGTCCAGCGAACTGCAGGGCTTCGAGCCCAAGGTGGAAGTGATCCCGTTCGGGATCGACGAGTCGCGCTGGGCCACGGTGCCCCCTCCGCCGGAAGAGGGCCCGGTGCGTGCGCTGTTCATCGGTCGGCTCGCGGCATACAAGGGGCTCGACATCCTGATCCGCGCGCTGCCGGACGTGCCTGACCTCTCGCTCGACATTGTCGGCTCGGGGCCCATGGGACCCCGCCTGCGGACCCTGGCGCAGGCGCTGGCTGTGGCTGACCGGATCCGGTGGTTCGGCGAGTACCCCGACGAGGACCTGCCCAGGAGGATGGCCGATGCCCACGTGCTGGTGCTGCCCTCGGTGACGACCGAGGAGATGTTCGGGCTGGTAGTACTGGAGGCCATGGCGGCGGGGCGGCCGGTGGTGACGACGGCGGTGCCGAGCGCGGTTCGGGACGTAAATGTGTCAAACGTCACAGGGCTGGAAGTGCCGATCCGGGATGTCTCCGCTCTGGCCCGGGCATTGCGGCTACTGTCCGAGGATCCGGCCCGGCGGCGGAGCATGGGTGAGGCAGGCCGGGCCCGGGTTCAGGAGCATTTCACCCGGGCGCTCATGGCGGAGCGGCATGTGGCGCTCTACCAGCATGTGCAGACGGGATGGACTCCGTTTGGCGCGGCGTGATTCGCTATATTGCCCCGCTGGGAGGACACGTGAGGCCGGTGGAGGTCGATGAGCCAGTCAACTGAGGCAGCAACAGCGCGCCAACTCGAGCTTGATTCGCCGCTGACGGGCGTGATGGAAGAAATTCCATCAGCGGACTCGGTTGCGCCTCTCGCCGACGAGGAGCAACTGCTGGCGGTTCGGTTGGGGCTTCAGCGACGGGCCTCGTCCAACATGCGGCGGCACTTTGCCCGGTTGTTCCGCCGCGTGTCGGTACTGGCGATAGCAGACCTGTTGGCTGTGGTCGGGCTCGACCTGCTGTTGCGCACCCTGGTGTTCAGCGGTGCAACCTTCCTGAACGATGCGCTCCGCCTGCCCATCGCCACGCCCCGCTTCCTCGTGGCCCTCGGCCTCGGCCTGTATGTCACCGGCAACTTCTCCAGCGGAGATTCCCGTCGCAGCGCCCATTTGCTGCTCTTCGGTGTGTTTCTCGGATCGCTGCTGGAAGTGTGGACCGTGGTGTGGAGTCAGGGCTTCAGTCCCGGCGTGCTCAAGCTCTTCGTGTCGGCCTGGGCCGTGTGGGGCATTCTCCTGATCGAGCGCCTCACGGTGGACCGGCTGGTGGCGCTGTTCTCGCCACCCGAGCGTCATGCGGCCCGCACCATTTTCGTAGGCCCTGCGGACATGTGCCGTGAAGCGGCGGCTTACCCGGCGCTCGACGTCGAGTCGGAATTCGCCCGGCTGGGCTTTCTCGATCTCCGGCGCCCCGCCGCGCCCGACGCGCTGGGCAGCTTCGACGACCTTGCACGCACGCTGCACGATCTTCGGGTGGAGACGGTCGTGGTATGCGGTTTCATCCCCGATCATGAGCTGCAGAGCGTGGTCAATGTCGCGCTGGCAGCGGGCTGCCATTTGCTCACGGTACCCCGCGCCATCGAAGTGGCGGGCGTGCATCCGTCGGTCATCTGGTCGCATGGCGTGCCGCTGATGGAGCTCACCGCGCCGGCCCTGAGGAGCCAGCAGCGGGCGCTCAAGCGGGTGATCGATCTGCTGGGTGCGGGCCTCGGAGCGCTTGTCACCTCTCCTCTGATGCTGGCCATTGCCGCCGCCATCAAGGTCGACTCGCGTGGTCCGGTGTTTTTCCGCCAGGAACGCGTGGGCGTCGGCGGCAAGCGATTCAAGGTCTGGAAGTTCCGGACCATGACCCACAACGCGCCGGACACGCTCCATCGCGAGTACATGGCCGAGATGCTGCAGGGCGACGAGAGCGCTACCCTGCGCACCGATGCCAACGGACGACCCATCTTCAAGATGGTGGATGACCCTCGGGTCACCCGGGTCGGGGGGTTCCTCCGGCGAGCGTCACTGGACGAATTGCCGCAATTCTTCAACGTGCTCAAGGGCGACATGAGCCTGGTGGGGCCACGCCCGCCGGTGCCGTATGAATTCGACGCCTATGACCATTGGCAGTACGATCGCATGCAGGTGCGGCCGGGCATCACCGGGCTGTGGCAGGTGAGCGGCCGCAGCCGGCTCTCCTATCGCCAGATGTGCGAACTGGACCTTGACTACGTCCGGCGGTGGTCGGTCTGGTTTGACCTCCGGATCCTGCTCCGTACCATTCCGGTGGTGCTCTTCAATTCAGGGCGGGCGGTCTAGGCTGTCGCGCCCGGCGCCGAGCCCGCCAGTAATTCGTCGTAGATCTGCCGCAGTCGTCGTGACTCCCCTTTCCAGACCAGATCACGCGTAGCCGCCTGGGCAGCGGCCGCCCGGGCAATCCGCTCGCCGGGCGTGCTCGCTGCGAACGCCGCCAGCGCGCGGGCTGCGTCGTCGGCATCATCCGGCCGGTAGTAGAAGAACACATGTTCCGGGAAGTACTCGAGGTAGGTGGGGATCCGGGGTGCAATGACCGGGACACCGAGGTGGACATACTCGAGCAGCTTGGTCGAGAGCGAGTACCGCGTCATCGCATCGAGGCGGGTGGCCAGAAAGCCGGCGTCCATGCCGGGGAGCTGCTTCCGCAGTTCGTGATGCGACACCGCGCCATGAAACCGCACCACTTCGCTCAGGCGAAGGCGCCTGGCCTCCTGCCGCAGCTCTGCCGCATGGGGACCTGACCCGAAGATGTCGTAGTGGAAGGCATGGCCCCGCCTGCGCGCAAGGGCCAGCGCTTCCAGGGCGAGGTCCAGGCCATACAGCGGCGTGAGCGTGCCGTGATAGGCCAGCCGCCAGGGGGGCGTGCCTTGTGCGGTCGTCAATTGCGGAGGACCGAAGTCGTCGGGGCTGGTGATATTGTGCACCACGCTCACCCGTTCATTTGCTGCGGCAGGACGCGACCGGAGCAGGCTGCCGACGGCCCGGTTCACGGTCACGGTGACGTCGGCTTGTTGGCGAGACCAGCGCTCGACGTGACGGGCCATGCGTTCGCCGGCCTCGCCCACCCAGCCCTGGAACTTGGTGCGGGTAAACTCCGGCAGGATCTCATGCAGGTCGAGAATCACCCGGGCGCCGCGCCGCCGGGCGGGAAGCGCCGCGGCCACCAGGAAGTCGGGGAGCGAGTGCACATGGACCACCCGGGCCTCCCGGAAGCGCGGATCGCGCTGCATCAGCCGGTACGCGCGCAACAGGAAGTCCATATATTCCACGACGTACTTCCCCAGCGAGCCGCGCCGCTTCCGGCCCCGAAGCCGGACGATCCGGAGCGGGCCGAAGTGGCCCACGGGTGAGGAATGCAGGCCGTCGCGCAGCGCGATGACCGCCACCCGTTCGCCCCGTTCCGCCGCCACCAGCGCTTCGCGCCGTGGGCGGGCGTCGTCCGGGAACGGGGTCTGGCAGATGTGGACGATATCGAAAGGCGTGCGCGTGCGTCGAGTGGAAATCTCCTGCTCCCGAGGTCGATGACGGCCTCAAAGGTGGCGCCGACGGGCCGGGAAGCAAGGGCGGAGGGGGAATCAGGCAGCATGCCGCGAGTGCTCGTCGTCACCAATAAGTGGCCGAGCCCGACCCGGCCCGCATTTGGCAGCTTCGTGGCGGCGCAGGTTGCCTCGCTCCGCGATGCCGGCGTCGAGGTGGCGATTCACGTAATCCGCGGCGATGCGCACCTCGCCGCATACCTCACAGACGTCCCGGTGATCGCCCGCAAGGTGCGCGAATTTGACGCTGATCTCGTGCATGCGCACTACGGCCTGGCCGGGTGGTCCGCATCGTGGCAGCGGCGCCCGCTCGTGGTGTCGTTCTGCGGTGATGATCTGCTCGGCACTCCCGGCATGACCGGCCGCCTCACCTGGAAGTCCCGCGTCGCGATCCGCATGAGCCACCGGGCAGCCCGCCGCGCCGACGCAATCATCTGCAAGTCCGAGAATCTGCGACAGGCGTTGCCAGCCGACGAGGATCGGCGCCGCGCCGTGGTGGTGCCGAATGGGGTTGACCTGACTCAGTTCCATCCTGGCGACAGGTTGGCGGCCCGAGCCCGACTCGGGTTGCAGCCCGACGCCGCCCTCGTGCTCTTCCCGCATGCCCCCGACCAACGCGCGCAGAAGCGGTTCGATCTCGCGGAAGCAGCGGTCGCTTTGGCGGCCTTGCAGCTGCCCGGGGTTCAATTGCTGCCGGTTTCCGGGATTGCGCATGAGGTCATGCCCGACTGGTACCGTGCTGCCGATTGCCTGCTGCTGACGTCCCGCGCCGAGGGCTCCCCGAATACGGTGAAAGAGGCACTCGCCTCCGGGTTACCGGTGGTCAGTGTGGATGTAGGCGACGTGCGCCACTGGCTTCATCGTGTTTCCGGATGCGAGATCGCCGAACCGAGGGCCGACGCGCTCGCCGCTGCCATGGTGCGGGTGCTGCGTGGCGATCGGCAGGTGGACTCCACTCCCGTGCTGCAGGAGCTCGATCAAGCGCTGACTGCGAGCCGGATAGTGGCGGTATACCGGTCGCTGCTCCCCGCATGAGCGGTAGACGAACGGGACTTGTCGCGCTGTGCTACGGCACGCGTCCCCAGACCATCAAGGCCGCCGTCGTCCGCCGGGAGCTCCAGGCGCTTGGCCCGGTCGTGGCGGTGGATACGGGGCAGCACTACGACTTCGAACTCAATGCGCTACTCTACCGGCAGCTTGGAGTGGAGCCCCCGGACTGCTTCCTCGAAGTAGGCTCGGGTTCGCACGCATCCCAAACGGCTGCCATCCTCGTTCGCTGCGAGGAGCTTCTCCGCCTGCGCGACGTGCGCGTGGTAGTTGTCATCGGCGACACCAACTCGACCCTCGCGGCCTGCCTCGCGGCGGTCAAGCTTCGCATCCCCGTCGCGCATGTGGAAGCGGGCCTTCGCGCGGCCGACGCGCTCATGGCCGAGGAGATCAACCGTCGTGTCGTCGATGCCGTGGCCAGCTTGCTGTGCGCTCCGAGCGGACTCAGTGCCGAACGGCTCGAGCGCGAGTCTCCCGCCGGCCGGATTCTCGTGACCGGCGATGTAGCGCGCGATGTACTGCGTGAGCAGCTGGACCGGATCCCGCCTGTGGCATCGCTCCTTCCTCCCGGCGTTCGGCCGCCGTATGCGTATGTCACACTCCATCGCGCCGAGTTGACCGAAACACCAGCGCGGCTGTCGGCGATTATTGACGAACTGGGCGTGCTGCCGGTGCCCGCGGTGTTCCCGATGCATCCCCGCACGCGCGCCGCGCTTGAGCGGGGCGGCTTTCCCACCGGATCGCGTGGCCGTCTCACCATTACGCCGCCGGTGGGGTATCACGAGAGCCTGGCCCTGACCCAGGGTGCGCGCCTCGTGATAACCGACTCCGGCGGGCTCCAGCGCGAAGCATACTGGCTTGGCGTGCCCTGCCTCACACTGCGTGCTGAAACCGAGTGGCATGAGACAACGGCGCTGGGTGCCAATGTCCTGGTTCCACCGGACACGGCCCCCTTCGAGCTGCGTAGCTCCTGTGAGCGGCTAGTGGGCGCGGCGCCGACGTCCTGGGACCGCTCCGCCTATGGCGATGGCCACGCCGGTCGCCGGATCGCCGCTGCCGTGGCGGCTCTCGTCCAGGGAACTGCCTGATGTGCGGGATCGCCGGAATGCACGCGGACGATCCCCGAGCCGACGTTCGTGAGGCGCTCGGACGGCTCACCACCGCCTTGCAGCACCGGGGACCGGATGGTCACGGCATGCACCTCGCGCGCGGCGCAGCAACGGGCCTCGGACACCGGCGCCTCAGCATCATCGACCTCGCCGGCGGGGCGCAGCCCATGGGCTCCGAGGACGGCGGGGTCCAGGTGGTGTTTAACGGCGAGATCTACAACCAGGCTGAACTGCGACAGGAGTTGACCCAGGCTGGACACCGCTTCGCCACTCACGCCGACACCGAGGTTCTGGTGCATGGCTGGGAGGAGTGGGGCGAGCGGCTGCTCCCGCGACTGAACGGCATCTTCGCCTTTGCCGTACTGGATCAGCGGGCCGACAGATTCCTGCTGCACCTGGCGCGCGATCCGGTTGGTGCCAAGCCGCTCTACCTCGGCCGCTGGCCCGGCGGATGGTGGTTTGCGAGTGAACTCCACGCGGCCCGGAGCACCGGGCTGGTTGCGGGCGACCTCGACCGGAACGCTTTGGCAGAATGGCTGGTATACCGGTTTGTGCCCTCGCCGCGAACGATGTTCCAGGGTGTATGGAAGGTTCCTCCCGGGCATCACACCACGCTGGAGGCAGGATCGGACGCGCCCCGCTTTGTATCGTTTGAGCATGCCTTTGCCCCGGCGACCATACCCGCAACTCGCGGGGAGTGGGCCGAAGCGCTCCGGAGCGGGATCGCGACAGCGGTGCACCGCCAGCTCATGTCTGATGTGCCCGTCGGCTCGCTGCTCTCGGGCGGCGTGGATTCGGTGCTGGTGAGCCGGCACATGTGCGAGTTCCTGGAGCAGAAGCCCGATTGTTTCGTGACTGGCTTTGCCGGAGATCCGGTGGACGAGCTTCAGCCCGCCCGTCGCGCCGCGGCGGCGCTGGGCACACCGCTCCATGAGGTGCCGGTGAATGATGCCGCCTACCTCGGTGCATGGGCCGCGCTTCTCGCGCGCCAGGGCGAGCCGATCGCCAACTCCGGACTGCTGCTGGTAGGTATCCTGTGCCAGACCGTGGCGCGAACCCACAAGGTGGTGCTGTCGGGGCAGGGAGCAGACGAGCCGCTGGGTGGATATCCCCGTCACGTCATCGAGCGATTCTATCCGTGGGCGTCGCGTGTCCGGCATCTTCTGGCGGGCGCACCGCATCAGCTGGCGGCGAGCGATAGAATGGATCGCATGCGACGGGTGCTGGGTGAACCGGAACCGAGCCGGCGTTTCGCGGAGATCCTTGCCGTGTTCGCGCCGGCCGCGGCCGCACGGATGGTGGGCGGGCAGGTCGAGGCGGACAGCCTCGCCGAACCGGTGCGTCGAGTCCTCCGCGACACGCCCGACGGTGACAGCGTAAACCGGCTGCTGGCGGCGGATGCCCGGATGTCGCTCGCAGATGATCTGCTTTCCGTCGCCGATCTGATGTCCATGCAGCACGGGGTTGAGCTGCGAATCCCGTTCCTGGACTTGCCGCTCGTGGCGCTGATGGAGCAGATGCCGAGCAGCCTCAAGGTCTCGGCAACGGGCAGCCGCAAGTGGTTCTATCGTCGGGCCATCACACCGGACCTGCCGCCGGAACTGGTTCCAGCGCTGACGGGCTGGGACGCGCGCCGGGGCCGCAAACTGGGGTTCGCCACGCCGTTGGAACGCTGGTTTGGCACCTGGGTGTCCACCGACGCAGAGCAGATGCTCCTGGGACCCGGTTCCCGCACTGGCGAGTTGCTCGACGCCGGGATGGTGCGGTCGGTGGTGCGGGAGGCGCGGGATGAGGGGAGGCCCCGGCCGCGACAGTTGCTCTCGCTGTATGTGCTCGAATCGTGGTTGCGGGGGCTGGCGGCGTGATTCCGCCACCGCCCCGCGTCGACGGCGAGGTGGCCGTTCCGCGCGGGATGCTGATATGGATGGTGCCCCTCGCCCTGGTGGTCGGAGTACTGCTGGTTCCCGACGTGAACACGCGACTCCTGCCCGCGCCGGCGGCGGCGCTCATCCTGGCAATCGTCGCGGTCATCATGCTGCTTCGCGGCGTGCCCCGCCTCCTGGTGCTGGTGCCGCTCGCCGGCGCGTTTCTGCCGTCGTCGACTGCCGGATTTCTCGCCTCGTTGTTTGGCCTGGGGCTCGTGCTGCTCTTTGTGGCCTGGCGACGAGCGCTCCGTCCACTGGAAGCTCTGGACCTGGCCTTCCTCGCAACTTTGGGCTGGAGCATCCTGAGCTGGCTGGCCAACCTCGGGGTCGAGACCGACCTCTGGGCACTGCCGGTGTATGTCCTCACGTTCTGGACGCCATGGATCATCCTGATGGTGGGCAGGGCCGACGCCTGGAGTGCTTCGGAAGCCGAGACGGCTCGACGAGTCTGGTTGGCGCTGCTCCTGGTCCAGCTCGCGCCGGCGCTGCTCAAGCCATTGCTCGCTGGCCCAATGGCGGCCTACCTGGTGCCATTGCTGCCGCTCGAGCTGATTGGCATCCGGCTGCCGGGGCGTGAGGCAGTCGTTGCCGCGGCGGACTCCACCTTCGGCACCATGCTCAGCGCGCACCACCTCGGCGTGCTGCTGGTGATCGGGCTGACGTACCTGGCGACCTGGTGGCTGCTTGAGCGACGCCGGGACCTCGTGCTGCTGGGACTGCTGCTGGCGTTCGTTCTCCTGATGGCCGACGCCAAACACGTGCTGCTGACCGCTGCGGTGGTGGTGATGCCGCTCCTGCTCATGCTTGCCTGGGCCCACGTTGGCCGCGCGGCCCGGCGCGCCCTGGTGGTCGGCCTCCTGGCACTGGGGATCGGGCTCGCTGCCCAGGGACGACGCCTGGTGCTCGAAGTGGGCGAGGCGGGGCTCTGGCGCCCGATCATCGGGCTGATTGGCTTCAATCCCAAGGTGCAGCTGGTCGCCCGCACCTACGCGCTCATGGCCGACGGTGGGCTGCAGACATGGGTGGGCTTCGGCCCCGGAGCATACGCCAGCCGTGCGGCGTCGAGCCGGGCCACAGAGGTCCTGTACAAGGAGGGCGGCCGGCTTCCGGCGGTTATTCCCGCCCACACCGCACCGAGCTACGGCAGTGCCGTCTACGACCTCTACACGGCGGAGATCGCCACGACCACCCGATTCCGAAGCGGCATGCTGACCAATCCGTTCAGCAGCCTGATCGGCATCGTAGCCGAGCACGGAATTATTGGCACCGTACTGCTGGTTGTTTTCTTCGTCGTACTGGCTCGCCGGGGCCTGAGCGGATGGCGTAACCCCCAGCTCACGCCTGCATGGCGTGCCGCTGGCGCCACGCTGTTTGTCGCGCTGCCTTTCCTGTTTTTGCTCTCGATCTTCGACTCGTACTTTGAGCAGCCGGATGTGATTATCCCGATTGCACTGCTCGGGCTCCTGGTGCTGGTGGCTCCGGCGCGCGGTGAGCTGGCGGAGGCTCCGCGGGGATGAGCCTGGCGACGGCCACTGCGCTTACGCTGCTCGTGATCGTGCTGACTCGGCTGCTGCCAGGCATGGTCTGGCGCTGGCCCGCAAGGGATAGCGCATATCATATGTTGCTGCGACGGGAACTGCGGCGAAATGGACTGCGCATGCCGCACCGGATTTCTCCGATGCTGCTGGAAGATCGCCAAACCTATCCCTGGTTCTATCACCAGTTCCTCGCGCTGCTCCCGGAATCCTGGCTGGCGCGAATGCCGTCGCTGCCGAGCACGATCATCGATGGCGCGCTTGCCATTCTCGTAATGCACGTGGCCGCGCACCTGGCGCCGCTGGCCGCGCCGGCCCTGGATCCGGTGTGGTGCGCAATGACGGCCGGGCTCCTCTTCGCCACGGCCCCGGCGCTGCTGCTGCCAGGCATCGGTCCGCGAGCGCACGACGTGACCCCTCGCCCGCTGGGGGAACTGCTGGTCGCCGTGGCGCTCTTCGGGGCCGGCTCATGGCTGGATGGCGGCGGATGGCTCGGCCTGGGCGTGGCGGCGCTCGGGGCCAGTCTCGCGCTGCTCACCAGCAAGTTTGCCGCGCAGGTCCTGCTCTTCTTCGTGCCGGCGATGGCCATCGCGATGGACAGCGCTGCACCGCTGGTGCTGCTGCCGTTGGCGCTCCTGGGTGCGACCGCCCTGTCCGCGGGGCGATACCTGCACGTGCTGGCAGCCCAGTGGCGCCATCTGGGTCTGTTCCGCCGCAGACTCCAGCACGATCACGTCCTGCTGCGGGACCGCAACGACTGGGGCGCGCTGCTGCGCGCCGCTGCCGCTGTCCTGCGTGGAGGCGGTCCCGCAGCACGGCGGGAGGCCGCCCGTCTGGCCGAACACAACACCTGGCTGCAATTGCTCCTCCGCAACGTGCTTCTGCTTGGCGCGACCGGAGCAGTGATCCTGGCCGGGCTTCCGACCTGGTCGGGCGACGGGAGTAACGCGGGGCGCTGGTTGCTGGCCTGGCTGCTGGCGCCGCTGGTGCCGTTCGTGCTGACGTCCCTCCGCGCCTGGCGATTCCTGGGAGAAGCCGAGCGCTATCCCGAGTATGCCGTACCGGCGGCTGCCATCGTGGCGGCTCTGGTCCTGGCCCAGGTGCCGGCGGATTCGCGGCTGTTACTGAGTGGGCTCTACCTGGCCAGTCTGGCGCTGTCGCACGGTTACGGCGTGGCGCGGAGACGGTTCAACAGCGTGCGCACCCCGGTCGGCGTGCATGATGGGCTGGTTCGCTTTCTCCGCACCCGGCCCCGGGGTGAGGTCACGCTCGCAATTCCGTGGCATACGGCCTTCGCCGTTGCTCCTGTCACCGAGCAGAATTATCTGGTGGGCAACGATGGCGGTTATTGGGCCCGCGAGTACCATCGAATCTTCGTGCGGTACCCTTGGCCGGTGCCGGATCTCGACTACTGGAGGGAACGGTTCGGTGCGTCGCTGGTGGTCATTGAGCCGGGCTTGATCGAGGCTGAACAGGATCCCACGCTGCGCTACGACACCGCCGGCCGGCGCCCGGTCTGGCGGGACGGGCGGTTCGAGGTCTACGAATTGTGAGGGGTGACTTGCCGGCCGCGCAGCGCCGCGCGAAAGCGATCGTAGCCCACGGGGTCGATTGCACGGGCAAACCCGGTGGTGCCCAGCAGCGCTGCCAGCAGCACACCGAGCGCGCCGCCGGCAAGGGCGCCCATGAGGGTAGTGCGGGTCCGATTGGGCCAGCTGCGCCGAGCCGGAGCGTGGGCCCGCTGCACCACCGCGAACACCGGGGTGTCACGGGCTTCGGCGATTTTCGCCTCGGTCAGTTCCTGGGCCATTTGCGAGTACACCTGCTGGGCCACGTCGATGCGGCGCTGCAACCGGTATTGCTGGAAGGTCAGTCGAGGCGCTTCGAGCCCACCCCGGTTCGATTCCAGAAAATCGCGCATCGCGCCCTCGGCCGATTGCAGATCGGCACGGGCCGTCGCCAGCTCACGGTCGGCGAAGCGGCGGCGCTCGCTCGCGGAGGTACGGCGCATCTCGATGTTGAAGGCTTCAAAGTGCTGATAGAGGCGGTTGGCGACGTCGGCGGCCAGTCGCGCGGAAGGCATGACCACCGTGAGGCTGACAGTCCCGGTACGGTCGTCCACCGTCGTGACCAGCACCTGTTCACGCAGGAGCTCCAGCCCATCTTCGAGCTGTTCACTCGACTCGCCTCCGACCGGGAGGAGTTCCAGCAGCGTCGCACGGGTGCTGTCGGCGGGACCGGTGAATTCGTCCTCGAGCAGGCGGGTCAGCAGGTCCCTGCTCTCCAGCACGTCGGCGTAGAACTGCAGCGACCGGGGGCCGCCCATCGGTCCACCGGCACCGAACTGGCTCGCCAGCGACGCGAGGCCACCGGGGAGTTGGCTGACACCGAGGTCGCCTGGAGCGAATCGGGTGGTGGCCTCGAAGCGTGGCGTCACCACCAGCGACCATACGGCTGCGAGGCCGCCGCCAAGCAGCGTGAGCAGGAAGATCAGTGGCAGCCGGCGCGTCACGGCCGCCAGGATGTCCAGTGCGGTGAGTGACGGCTCGGAGGCGCCGGCAGGCGATGGCGAAGGCATTCTGGGGCCGAAACCTCTCGATGTCCCCGGGGAACGTCAAGCCGCACCACATGGGCGGAAGGCATTTCGCTTCCTCGCCCGCGACTCGCTGCTCTACGGCGCGGCCGGCGCCGCCAACCGCCTTTCCAAGATCGTGCTCGTGCCGATCGTTGCGTCGGCCTATCCGGCAGCGGTCTATGGCGCCTTCGATTCCCTGGGGGTGTACCTGTATGTCGCGGCGGTCCTGGCCGTCGGCGGGCTCAGCTCCGCCGTTGTCATAATCGCCACCCAGAAGCCGGACGTAGAGCGCGCGGAAGCGCTGCGGGAGCCGGCATCCTCCAGTCTTCGCCTGGTCGTGGGGTTCAGTGTCGTCCTCTCCGCGATCGTGTTGCTGGCCGCCGAGCAGTGGAGTCGCCTGCTGCTCGGCTCGGCCGCCTATGCCACGACGGTCCGCTGGGCGGCAGCCAGTATCCCCGCGTCGGCGACGCTGCTCTATTGTCTCAGCCTGCTTCAGTGGAGCTTTCGCCGCCGGGCCTACGTGCTGGTGTCCCTCGGGAGCGCGACACTCACCATTGCCCTGACCTGGCTGGTCGCCGTTCATACGTCCTGGGGCCTCGACGGCTTCTTCATCGCGAACTTCGCCGCGCAGGCAGCCGGAGCGGTGGCAGCGCTCACGTATGCTCGCAGCATGCTCGGCGGCGGCTGGAGCGGCCCGGTGGCCCGCGCCGCCCTGGCGATCGGACTCCCCTTTGCCGTGATAGGAGTGGCTGGCACGCTACTGCCCTCCATTGATCGGCTGTTCCTCGTCAACCGGTACACGCTTGAGGCGGCCGGCCTGTACGGGCTCGGTCAGAAAATCGCCACGCTGAGCGCGCTGGCGCTCGCCGGGTTCCAGGCAGCGTGGGGTCCATTTGCCTTCTCGTATCGCCACGATCCTGACCGTCACCCACTGTTTCGCGCGGTGTTCCTGGCGGCGTGCACCGCCGCCGCCGGCATTGCGCTGGTGCTCACCGCGCTGGCGCCGTCGATCACGCGGGTGATTGCTTCGGCCGCGTATGCGCCTGCGACTATATTTGTTGGCCCGCTTGCGCTCTCCGCGGGACTGGGCGCGGTGTTCGTAGTGGTCGCCATCGGTTCGGTCATGGAGGGTCGTTCACTGCACAATCTGTTCGCGTACGTTGGGGGCCTTGCCGTGACGCTGACGCTCAATTTCGGCCTCGCCGCCGTGGACGCCCCGCCGCTGGCCATCGCATGGGCCAACGTGGCCGGGCAGGCCAGCGCAGTGGTGCTCATGGCTATCCTGTCCCAGAGAGTGCATCCACTTCCTTATCCCTTTCTTCGTGGCTTCCTGGTCCTGGCGGGCGCTGCCATGCTGATCCCGTTGGTGGCCCACGCGACGGCGGCGACATCGGCACTCGGCGGAGTCGCGATTGCGCTGTTGCTCGTACTGGCCGGCGCAACCGCGGTCTGGTGGCTGTTGCTGGATCGCGCGACACGACAGGCGGCGACCGCCTGGCTCTCGCCACGCGCGCCGTGACGACCCCATCACTGCTGGAGGACCTCCGCCGACTCTATCAGGAGCGGGAAGCAGCGGTCCGGGCGGAGTGGAACCGGAGCTTGCCTTTCGGTGAGTTGGTTGCCGACCGCTGGGCTCGCGCGCGGGAACTGGGCTTCGGTCCCGAGAGCAGCATTTATGACAGCGCGATAGTGCTGGGGTCAGTCCGCGTCGGCGCCAGCAGCTGGATCGGTCCCCAGGTCATGCTCGATGGGTCGGGCGGGCTCGAAGTGGGGTCGTTTTGCAGTATTTCCGCGGGGGTTCAGATCTATACCCACGACACAGTCGCCTGGGCCGTGACCGGCGGGCGGTCCGGACCGGTGCGAAGCGCGGTGCGGATCGGCGACCGCTGCTATGTCGGGCCTCTGACCGTCATCGCGCGCGGCGTGACGATCGGCGACGGCTGCGTGATCGGCGCGCACTCGTTCGTGGACCGCGACCTGCCGCCGGCGAGCCTCGCATGGGGCGCACCTTGCCGGGTACAGGGACGTGTGATCGTCAGTGCCGATGGTGACGTGACCTTTGAACGAACGGAGAATCAGTCGTGAGTGATGGTGTGCCGAAGATTCCGATAACACGGGCGATCTTCGACGACGAAGAAGCGCGCGCCGTCGCTGCGGTACTGGCCAGTGGCTGGGTGGTGCAGGGGCCGAAAGTTGCCGAGTTCGAGGAGGGCTTTCGCAGCTTTACCGGCCTGGCCGAAGCGGTCGCGTGCACCTCGTGCACCACCGGCCTGCACCTGGCGCTGCTGGCTGCGGACATCGGGCCGGGCGACGAAGTCATCGTGCCGTCATTCACCTGGGTGGCCTCCGCCAACGCAGTCACGTATGTGGGAGCGACACCGGTACTCGCCGATGTGTCCCTCGAGACCTTCAATCTCCTTCCCGACGAGATCGAGCGACTTCGGTCCCCACGCACCCGGGGGGTAATGCCGGTGCATCTCTTCGGGCTGGCGGCCGAGATGGACACGATCCTGGCACTCGCAGCCCGCCACGATTTGAAGGTGATCGAGGACTGCGCCTGTGCTCTTGGCACCCTGTACAACGGGCAGCATGTGGGTGCGCTGGGCCATGGCGGGGCGTTCTCGTTTCACCCGCGGAAGGCCATCACGACCGGCGAAGGCGGCATGTACACGACGGCCGATCCAGCCAGCGCCACCCGCGCGCGCTCTTTGCGCGACCATGGTGCGGCCCGGTCCGACCATGCACGCCATACCGCAAAGGGTAGTGCCCTCCTGCCGGTGTTCAACATGGTGGGCTACAACTATCGCATGACCGACCTGCAGGCTGCGGTAGGTGTGGCGCAACTGGCCAAGCTCGAGCGGATTCTCGGCTCGCGCATCGAGCGCGCCACACGCTATGACCAGCTGCTTGCCGGGCAGGCGGACCTCGTGGTGCCGGCCGAGCCGGAGGGGCACCGGCACTCCTATCAGTCGTACGTCTGCCGCGTGCGCATCGACGGGACCGGCGAGGCTGCCATCCTTGCCGGTCACGCTCGGCGAAATGCAGTCATGGCTGCGCTGGAGGATGAGGGCGTCGCAACCCGCCAGGGCACGCACGCGGTGCATATCCTGGAGTATTACCGGCGCACCTATGGCTACGCGCCCATGGACCTGCCAGGCGCTTTTGCTGCCGATCGGCTCTCGCTGGCGCTGCCGTTGTATGCCGGAATGACTGACGCCGAGCAGGATCGGGTGGTGGAACGGCTGGCCTGGCATCTCGCCCATCACACAACCCGAATTCATGCCGGTTGAGCCAGTGAGCACTGCGCCGTCGATGCCCGGGTTCGCGCTGCTGGTGGACCCGGTGTCCGGTGCTCCGCTCGAATACGAGGCTGGCCCGGAGCCTGTGCTGGTCAGCGCGTCCGGTGCGCGGTATCCGGTGGTGGACGGCATTCCCCGCTTCGTGGAGTCCGCGCCGGTGTCGGCAGACCAGGCATCCACCGCGGACACCTTCTCGCTCAAGTGGTCCAAAGTGTCGACCTTCGGGCACGACGCTGCCACCCGCGACTTCCACCATGCCTGGTACCTGCAGCGCTACGGCTGGACGTCGGAAACCGAGTTTGGCGAATTCCTGAGTCGCTGTGAGCGGATACTGGACGCGGGCTGTGGCGTGGGTCGGGACGTCGCGTGGTATCTGAAGCTCTCACATGGTCTCGTGGCCGGGGTCGACATCTCCACCGCGGTGGAGAGTGCGGCGGCCAATGTCGGTGCTGACCCCAGGCTGGTCCTGGCCCAGGCAGATCTTGCCCGGCTCCCGTTTGCAGCCGGGACTTTTGATTATATCGCGTGTGACCAGGTGCTCCAGCACACCGCGGACCCCCACGCCAGCTTCCGGCACCTGCTGACCAAGCTCAAGCCCGGTGGCGTGATCGCCTTCTACGTGTACAAGGTGAAGGGCCCGGTCCGGGAGTTCTGCGACGACCACCTGCGTCAGTCCGTAGTGGCGATGTCCGAGGAGCAGGCGATGCGCTTCTCCGAGCGGGTTACGCAATTTGGAAAGGCGCTCACGGAACAGCACGTGACCATCACCGTGCCGGAGGACATTCCTGAGCTTGGCATCACGGCAGGCGAGTTCGACCTGCAGCGCTGGCTCTACTGGAACATGTTCAAGTGTTTCTACCGGGCGGAGTGGGACTGGGAGACCAACGTCATGACCAACTATGACTGGTATCGCCCGACCACCGCCTTTCGCTACCGTCCCGAAGCAGTGCGCGAGTGGATCGCGGCCGAGCGGCTTGAAGTACTTCACGAGGACATCGGTGATGCCGGGCTGTCCTGGCGCTGCCGGAAACCCAACCAGTAAGGCACAGGGCACTCATGGATTTGCGTGGCACGCGGGTGGTGGTCATCGGGGGCGCCGGGCTCATCGGCTCGCACGTCGTGGACCGGCTGACCCGGGAAGACGTGAAGGAGATCGTGGTATACGATAACTTCACGCGCGGATCGATCGGCAATCTGGACGGCGCGCTCCTCGATCCACGGGTCAAGGTGTTTGAGCTGGGTGGCGACATCCTGCACACCGACATCCTGCAGAAGGCGTGCGAGAACACCGATGTCGTCTTTCATCTTGCCGCGCTCTGGCTGCTGCATTGCCACGAGTTTCCCCAGTCCGCCTTCGAGGTCAACATCCGGGGCACGTTCAACGTGCTTGAGGCGTGCCGGCTCACGGGGGTCAAGCGCCTGGTCTATTCGTCCTCGGCCTCGGTATACGGCGACGCGCTCGAGCTTCCGATGACCGAGGAGCATCCCTACAACAACCGCACCTTCTACGGCGCCACCAAGATCGCTGGCGAGCACATGGCCCGAGCCTATCACCAGCGCTATGGCCTGGATTACGTAGCGCTGCGGTACATGAACATCTACGGGCCGCGCCAGGATTACATGGGCGCCTACGTCGCTGTCGTCATGAAGATTCTCGACCGGATCGACCGGGGCGAACAGCCCGTGGTCTACGGTGACGGCTCGCAGTCGTATGACTTCATCTATGTCGAGGATGCGGCGGCGTGCAACGTGCTCGCCGCGAAGGCCACCGCGTCCGACCGGTTCTACAACGTCGGCGCAGGCGTCCCGACCACCATCAGGGAAATCTGCGAGATGCTCCTGCGCCTCACCAGCAACGAACATCTCGGCATCCACTATGAGCCCGCCGGGCAGACGTTCGTCTCCCGCCGCCTGGGCTCTACCGAGGCGGCAGCGCGCGACTTCGGCTTTCATGCCGAGACCCCGGTGGAGGAAGGTCTGCGCAGGCTGATCGCGTGGCGCAACGCCCACAAGGAGGCCGTAGCTGACCGCATTCGTGCGGCGGAGGCTCGCGCAGGCTGATGTGCGGCCTCGCCGGAATCCTGGACCTGCGGGGCGAACCAGTCGCCCATGGGACAGTTCGTCGGATGACGGACGCCCTCGCGCATCGCGGACCCGATGGCGAGGGCGTCTGGTGTGAGGGTCCTCTTGGACTTGGACACCGACGCCTGGCCATCATCGACCTCACACCGGCCGGACGCCAGCCCATGGTCGGTCCCGGCGGCCGTCACGTCATCATCCACAACGGCGAGGTATACAACTTTGCCGAACTGCGCACCGAGCTGCAGCGCCTGGGTCACGACTTCGTGTCGGCCACCGATACGGAGGTCGTGCTCCACGCCTACCGGCAGTGGGGCAGGGATTGTCTCTCCCGGCTCAATGGCATGTTTGCGTTCGCGGTCTGGGACCGCGAATCTCGCGAGTTGTTCCTGGCCCGCGACCGGCACGGCATAAAGCCGCTCTACTACACCAGCGACGGCCAGCGCTTCGCGTTCGCTTCCGAAATGAAGGCGCTGCTGACGCTGCCGGGTTTCGAGCGCCGTCTCTGCCTTCCCGCGGTGCACCAGTACTTCACGTTTCAGAACGTCTTCACTGACGAGACCTTCTTCGAGGGCATTCGCGTCCTCCCCCCGGCGCACACGCTCATGGTGCGACCTGACGGTGCGGCCGAACCGCAGCGCTGGTGGGATTACAGCTTCGGGCTCGATCCGTTGCAGGCCAGCGAGGACGAGTGCGTGGACGAGCTGTTCCACCACTTTGAGTCTGCCACCGTCCGGCAGCTGGTCAGCGATGTCCCGGTGGGTAGCTACCTGAGTGGAGGGATGGACTCGGGCTCGCTGACGGCGGTGGCGTCCAGCCATCTGGGAAGGATTCACTCGTTCACGGCTGGCTTCGACCTGACCTCGGCCTCGGGCATCGAGCTTGGCTTCGACGAGCGCGTCCCCGCCGAGATGATGTCGCACACTTTCAAGACCGAGCACTACGAAGTCGTGCTGCACGCCGGCGACATGGAACAGGTCATGGGCGACCTGATCTGGCACCTCGAGGATCTCCGCGTCGGCCAGTGCTACCCCAACTACTATGTTGCGCGATTGGCGAGCCGGTTCGTCAAAGTCGTGCTGTCCGGGGCCGGCGGCGACGAGCTCTTCGGGGGCTATCCCTGGCGCTACTACCAGGTGGCCGGCAGCAAGGGCCAGGATGAATACTTCCACAACTACTACAGCTTCTGGCAACGCCTGGTGGCCGATGAGGACAAGGCGAAGCTGTTCCAGCCGGCCGTTCGGAGCGCGCTCAGCGGGCATTCGACGTTCGACGTGTTCCGCGGCGTGTTTGCCGAACACCCGCTGCCGCTCGAGACCACCGACGACTACCTGAATCACGCGCTGTACTTCGAGGCCCGGACCTTCCTGCACGGCCTGCTGGTGGTTGAGGACAAGGTGAGCATGGCACATGGGCTGGAGAGCCGGGTGCCCTTCCTGGACGACAAACTCGTCGACTTCGCCATGCGGGTACCTGTGCGCTACAAGGTCGAGGAGTCGCTGCTCAGGGCCAGCCTGGATGAGGACGATGTCCTCAAGCGGGCGCGCTGGCGAAGTTCTTCCGAAGGGAAAAGTGTGCTGCGAAAGGCGATGAGCCGGCTCATTCCACCGGAGATCATCGAGCGCCGGAAGCAGGGTTTCAGCGGGCCGTACGATTCCTGGTATCGGGGCGAGAGTCTGGAGTACATCCGCCGGCTGCTGTCGAGTCCTCGCAGCCGATACCGCGAGTATGTGAATTCCGCATTCGTCGAATCCGTGATCATGGAGCACACATCCGGCCACCGGAATCACCGGCTGTTGATCTGGTCGCTGCTCTGCTTCGAGGTCTGGCTCCGGAAGTTCATGTGACACGTTGCGCGAGGAGGAACCAGAGATGGGGCCGCGACATCTTCGCCTGAGGGACTGCAGCCTCGCGTCGCTGGCACAGCAGTTCGGGCTCGAACTGGTGGGCGAGGACCGCACGGTGTCGGCGCTGGACTATGTAGAAGCTCCCGCTGCGCTATCGGGGGTTCAGCTGACGTACGCCGTAAGCGCCGAATGGGTCAACGCTTGCTTGGGTCGCGGCATCGCGGCCTGCCTCACCACGCAAGAGCTGGTACGTCCCTCACGCACCACAAGCTTTCTGCTGACGCGTGCCGATCCCGTTGGCACGTTTTTCACGATCTTCGCGGCGCTGCAGCGCGAAGGCCGCTGGCAGCAGCTTGAGTCAGTTCGCGCGCCGAATGTCGAGATGGCCCCGTCCGCGGTAGTTCACGATCACGTTGTGCTGGGGCCCGGGTGCCGGATCATGGATCACGCGGTGGTGCTGCCAAACAGCTGGCTGGGCGAAGGTGTCGTGGTGCAGCCGGGAGCAGTCATCGGCGGCGACGGCTTTGAGATCAAGGTCATCGACGGCCATCGCCGGGTTGTGCCGCACGCCGGTGGGGTGTGGCTGGGCGATGGCGTGACCATCGGCTCAGGCACCTGCGTGGACCGGGGCCTGTTTGGCGAGTTCACCACCGTGGGTGCCGGCACCATGGTGGATAATTTGGTTCACATTGCGCATCGAGCCGTATTGGGCCGGGACTGCAGCGTGATCGCCTGCGCCGAGATCTCAGGGAGCGTAGTGCTGGGTGACGGGGTGTGGATCGGTCCCAATGTGTCTGTCAACCAGCAGTTGACGGTAGGCGACCATGCGTTCATCGGCACGGGAGCTGTGGTGACGAGGCCGGTGCCTGCCTTTGCGCTGGCCTATGGCAGCCCCGCACGTGTCCGGGGATGGCGGTGTAGCTGCGGCTCGTCACTCGAGGCCGATCGGCCCGCAATCACGTGCGCGAGCTGTAAGCAGCGGTATCAAGTTGTGGGCGAGCCCCCGACGCTGAGGCGAGACTGATCATGGATCCGATCTGGGGCGACCGGTTCCGCGATCCGGTGTTTGTGTTCACGGCAGACCAGGACTGGGCCCCCGAGTGGGCAGTGAAGGCCACGCTCCGGGAAACGCTGTCGCAGGATGTGCCGCTGCATCTCTTCGTCACCAACCCGTCCCGGGCGGTGGCGGAGGCGAAAGTCGACCCGCGGCTCTCGCTGGGGATCCACCCGAACTTCCTTCCCGGCTCATCCCACGGCGCCACAGTGGACGAGGTAATCCGTCATTGTAGCAAGCTCGTTCCGGATGCGCTCACATTTCGCTGTCACAGCTTCTTCGAGCACACGCCGGCACTCGCCGCTCTGTTTGCGCGCGGGTATCGCGCAGACTCGAAC
>JAICQR010000017.1 GCA_025937755.1 Gemmatimonadales bacterium
CCCTCGAACTGCGGCTCCTTGACCTTGACGTGCAGCACCGCGGTCATGCCCTCGCGGATATCGTCGCCCGAGAGCGTGAACGACTCCTTCTTGAGCGCGCCCGACTTCTTGGCCAGGTCGTTGACGGTGCGGGTGAGCGCCGCCCGGAACCCGGTCAGGTGGGTGCCGCCTTCGTGCGTGTTGATGTTGTTGACGAAGGTGAACGTGTTCTCGTTGTACCCGTCCTCGTACTGCAGGGCGAGGTCGACCTCGACGCCGTCCTTCTCGGTGGTGAACGCCACCGGCTTGGGATGCAGTGTCTTCTTGTTGCGATTGAGCCAGAGCACGAACTCGACCAGCCCGCCCTTGGCATAGAACGTTTCTTCCTGTCCCTCGCCCCGCTCGTCCTTGATGGTGATGCGGATGCCCTTGTTCAGGAACGCCAGCTGGCGCAGCCGCTCGGCCAGGGTCGAGTAGTTGTAATCCAGCACCGTGAAGATCTCGGGGTCCGGCTTGAATCGAACCGTGGTGCCGGTGACCTTGGTCTTGCCCAGCACCGAGAGTTTCTTGGTGGTGTGGCCCCGGGCGAAGGACATGTGGTGCCGCTGGCCGTCGCGGTCCACCAGCACCTCGAGCCGCTCCGACAATGCATTGACCACCGAGACGCCGACGCCGTGCAGCCCGCCCGACACCTTGTAGGTGTTCTTGTCGAACTTGCCGCCGGCGTGCAGCACGGTCAGCGCCAGCTCGACGCCCGGAATCTTCTCGACCGGGTGAAGGTCCACCGGGATACCGCGGCCGTTGTCGGTGACGGTGACCGAGTTGTCTGGATGGATCGTGACGGTGATCGTGTCGCAGAAGCCGGCCAGCGCCTCGTCGATCGAATTGTCCACGACCTCATACACCAGGTGATGGAGCCCGCTCTCGCTGGTGCTGCCGATGTACATGCCCGGACGCTTGCGGACCGCTTCCAGCCCCTTGAGGACCTGGATGGCTTCGGCCTTGTACTGCGGCTCTACGCTGGCGCTCATTCTTCCTCGCTCGAAAACCGTGTGACGATCAAGGCGCCCGGCGCGGTGCACCGGCCACCCATCGAATTTCCCTGACTCTGCCCTTCCGTCCCTGGTTGATGCGCGCCAGGATCCGGGGCGACATGAGGCGCAGTTCCTGGGCCCAGGATGCGCTGGCCACCCGCACCCAGAGGATGCCATCGGCGGTCACGCTCTCCGCTTCCGTGGCCGCGGCAATCTGCGGACCCACCAGGTCGGCCCACTCTGCCACCACTCCGGCCGCCGACACCCTCCGGGTCAGCCCGTGCCGCTCGAAATAGCCGGCAATGGCATCGCCGATCGGCACCGGACGGACAGGCTTGCTCATGGGGCGACAACTCCATCCCTGATGGCCCACACCGGCAGCCCCAGTGTACGCGGCAACTCGCCGGCCCGGGGTGCGGTGAGAAATATCTGGCGCGCGGCGACAGCGCCGACTCTGGCGGCCAGCCGCTCCTGCCGCTCGCCATCGAGTTCGGCAAAGACATCATCCAGCAGCAAGGCCGGCTGTTCGCCCGTCGCCTCGGCCAGTGTGTCCAGCTCCAGCAGTTTCAGCGCGATGGCTGCAGTGCGCTGCTGGCCCGACGACCCGAATTCACGAGCCCGCTTCCCGCCCAGCGTCAGCACCAGGTCATCGCGGTGGGGTCCCACACTGGTGGCACCGCGTGCCAGATCGCGCGGACGGTGTGCCGCCAGCGACTCCTTCCAGGCCGCAGGGTCCGCGAGTTCCCCTCGGCCGGCATACGCCAGTGCAGCGTCTGCGGACTCGCCCAGCGCCCGGACTTCTTCGGCGAAACCGGCGTTATGAGCTTCGACCCACTGTTGCCGCGCGCGTACCAGTGGCGCTCCGTGCTCGGCAAGCGGCGCCTCGAAGGCTTCGGCCATGTCGGCCCGGCGTGCCCGCAGCGCCTGGTTGCGCTGGGCCAGCGCCGAACGATAGCGGCCCAGCGCTCGGAGGTACCCGCGATCCGACAACGCCAGCATCCGGTCGAAGAAGAGCCTGCGCTCGGCGGCACTGCCCGCTGCCAGCGCGACATCGTCCGGACGGAACGCCACGGCGAGCCAGGAACCGACTGCATCGGCCAGCCGCGGCGGCGTGGTTCCATTGACGGTGATGAGTTTGCGCCGTTCGTCGCGATGCCACGACACCGCCAGACGATCCACGCCCGTGTCGGCCACAACCTGAAAGCCCGAGCTGCCAAATCTTGCCACGGCCGCATCCGGTGACCCGCGAAACGACCGAAACAGCACCGGGTAGCAGATCGCCTCGAGCAGGCTGGTCTTGCCCTGGCCGTTTGGCCCCAGGATCGCGGCGCCCTCGGCGGGCAACTCCCAGCTGCCATCGGCCAGGTTCCTGAAGCCGCGGACCTCGATCCGCGAAAGTCGCACTGCTAGTCGACGATCAGCCGCCGAACCGCGGTATCGCCCCGGGTGCCGACCGCATCAGTGGCAAATACCATCACGAGGATCGAGTCGCCCCCGGAACCGATGGTCGGTATTGGGATGCCGAACGAGATCGTGTCGTCCGGTGTAGTGGGCGAGAAGGGCGAAAAGCTGAGCGGCGCGCCCAGGACCACGAAGTACACGCTGTCCACCCCGTCAGGGTCGATGGATCTTCCAGCGAGCAACACAACGTCGCCGACAGATACCCGCACCTCGCCCACGGCCGGGTTGTCGATGAACGTGGTGGGCCCCTGGGCCGGGCCATCGTTCTGTTCGAAGATCAGCCGGTCGCGCGTGTCACAAGCCAGCAGCGCGGTGACAAGCACCAGCGCAACTCGTTTCATGCCGCGTATTTGTGGGAGCCGCTGACGGGATCCTGCCATCCCCCAAATCTAGCGGAATGGCACCCTGAAAAGGAGGGCGGGAACGGGTTCTATTTGCCGGTGAAGCTGGGCGGGCGCCGAGCGAGAAACGCTGCGGTTCCCTCACGCATGTCGTCGGTGCCGGAGAGGTCGCCGAAGCGCCGCGCTTCAAGTTCGAGTGCCTCGTCGACCGATACATCCAGTCCGGCATCCACCGACTCGAGGCAGGCACGGACCGCGAGCGGTCCCTGCTCCAGGATCGCGCCCAGCAGTGCCTCGGATTCGGAGATGAGCTGGTCGGCAGGCACCACTCGATTGACCAGGCCAATCCTGAGCGCCTCGGTGGCGTCGATCATGGCGCCGGTCAGGAGCAGTTCCAGCGCCCGGCCGCGTCCTACCAGCCGGGGCAGCCGCACGGTGCCGCCATACCCGGGACAGAGCCCGAGCTTCACTTCGGGCTGGCCGAACCTGGCGGATTCGCTGGCTACGCGCATGTGGCACGCCATCGCCAGTTCGCAACCTCCGCCCAGTGCAAAGCCGTTGACCGCTGCGACCACCGGCTTCCCGCTTCGCTCGATCCGTCGAAACACATCCTGGCCCCGGCGCGCCCGGCTGGTGCCCTGGCTTGGGTTCTGCTCCGCCAGTTCGGCGATGTCGGCTCCCGCCACGAATGCCTTGGCACCGGCACCGGTAAGCAGGATGCCGCGCACGGCGTCGTCCGAGTCGAGCGCGGCGAAGGCCTCGTCCAGTTCATGGATGACGGCGTCATTCAGCGCGTTGAGCTTCTCGGGCCGGTTGATGGTCACCTTCGCGATGGGACCGGCGATCTCGACCAGCAGGGTTTCGTAGGTCATGGTGGAACGGTAAGGCGGTAGGGCGGTACGGCGGTAGGGTGGCGCCCTACCGCCCTTCCGACTTACCGCCTACGTTCGCGCATGCCGTCCATCCTCGCGCTCGACCAGGGCACCACCGGCTCCACCGCGTTGGTAGTGCATCAGGACGGCACCGTGCTCGGCCGAGGATACCGCGAGTTCACCCAGCATTTTCCGCGACCCGGCTGGGTGGAACATGACGCCGACGAGATCTTCCGGGTCAGCGTCGACGCGGCGCGTGAGGCGATTGCCACGGCCAGGGACAAGCCGGTGGCACTCGGCATCAGCAACCAGCGTGAGACCGTGGTCCTCTGGGATCGCGCGTCCCTCGTGCCGGTGGCTCGTGCCATCGTCTGGCAGGACCGCCGGACAACCGATCGGTGCAGGGAACTCGAGGCGGCCGGAATGGCCCCACTGATCCGTAGCCGCACCGGCCTGGTGATCGATCCCTACTTCTCGGCGACCAAGCTCGAATGGCTGCTGCGTGATCCGGACGTGCGGCGCCGCGCCCAGCGGGGCGAACTTGCCGCGGGTACCATCGACAGCTGGCTCATCGCCCGGTTGACCGGTGGCAGGGCGCACGTCACCGACCGCACCAACGCCTCCCGTACCATGCTCTGCGACCTCGCCAAGGGGACATGGGACGACGAATTGCTGGCGCTCTTCTCGGTGCCACGAAGTCTGCTGCCGGAAATCGTCGCGTCGAGCGGCACTGCAGGAACCACGGACCAGAGCATACTCGGCGTCGAACTTCCCATCTCGGGCATCGCCGGCGACCAGCAGGCCGCGCTCTTCGGACAGGCCTGCGTTCGGGCCGGCATGGCGAAGAACACCTATGGAACCGGTGCGTTCCTGCTGGTGCACACTGGGGCCGCCGTGGCCGTGCCACCTGCCGGGGTGCTGGCGACCGCGGCGTGCGGGCCGAAGGGTCAGCGCGCGTTCGCTTTCGAGGGAAGCGTCCTGGTCGCAGGTGCCGCCGTGCAATGGCTTCGTGACGGACTGGGGTTTATTGAACGTGCGTCGGAGACGGAGGCGCTCGCCCGGTCGGTGCCGGACACAGGTGGAGTGCATTTCGTGCCGGCCTTCGCCGGGCTGGGTACGCCGCACTGGTCGCCTGAGGCGCGTGGCACCATCACCGGGCTTACCCGGGGCACCACCAGGGCCCACCTCGTCCGCGCCACGCTGGAGAGCATGGCCTTCGCGTCAGCGGACCTGCTGGAGGCGATGGAGGGGCCGGGACGGCAGGGTCCATTCCTGCGCGTGGACGGTGGGGCCAGCGCCAACGACTGGCTGATGCAGTTCCAGGCCGATGTCTGCGGCAGGCCTGTCGAGCGGCCGTCTCAGGTCGAGACGACCGCGCTGGGCGCAGCGGCGCTGGCCGGGATCGCCGCCGGGGCCTGGCGCGATGCCGACGACTTCGCCGCCTCCCGCACTCCCACCCGGTTCGAGCCGGTCATCAATGCCTCGGAGCGCGAGACCCTGCGTGCCGGCTGGCAGCGGGCCGTGAACGCTGCCCTGGCGTGGGCCCGGGACGCATGACGAAAGGCGGCCACGCCCCTATATTGATAACTACTGACTCTCACCTCTCAACGTGCGGTTCGTCATGAAGGCAGGAACCCGTTTTCTCATCGGCGCCGGTGTCATCGTCGCCGCGGTGGCATGGCTGATGGTCCAGGGCGTGCGGGAAACCGGCGTCTTCTACCTCACCCCCACCGAGCTGGCAACCAAGGTGGCCTCCGACAGCACCTTCTATGACCTGGGGATCAAGGTCGGCGGCGCGAAGGTGGTACCCGGATCGGTGGTGCGCAACGAAGTCAGCCGTCAGATCGACTTTCAGATGAGCGACGGCCAGCAGATGTATCCAGTGAGCTATCGCGGGTTGGTGCCCGACACCTTCACCGACGCAAGCGATATCGAGGTGATCGTTGAGGGCCACCTGGGCCGGGACGGCGTTTTCCACGCCACCGAAGTGCTGGCCAAGTGCGGCTCCCGGTACGAGGCGGCAGCGGAGGAAGAAGCCCGAAGGGTGTGACATGACTTTTCTGGGTACGTTCGCGCTGTGGACGGCGCTCCTTGTCGGCCTGTGGGGCGCCGTCGTCGCGTTCTCCGGTCGATGGCAGTGGCAGCCGGTGCTCGAGCGCAGTGTCACGCGGTCGGTCTACGCGGTGTGGTTTGCGGTGGCGGTCGCGGCGTTCGCGCTGTTTCGTGGCCTCTACGCCCACGACTTCAACATCGAGTACGTCTGGGCCTACACCGCGCGCAACCTGCCCGACGTGTTCATCGCGACTGCATTCTGGGCCGGGCAGAAGGGCTCACTGCTTCTCTGGGCCCTGGTCCTCACGCTCTTCGCCTCGCTGGCGCAGTTCCTCACCCCCCGACGCTACGCTCCCCTGCTGCCCTACGTGGCCGGGGTGACCCAGGCGGTCGCGGTGTTCTTCATCGCCGTGATGCTGCTGGCCGCGAATCCGTTCGAACGGCTGCCCTTCACCCCGCTGGATGGGCGGGGCCTCAATCCGCAGCTGCAGAATCCCGGCATGATCATCCACCCACCGCTGCTGTATCTGGGCTACATCAGCTTCACCATTCCGTTTGCGTTCGCGGTGGCGGCGCTCCTGTCGCGTCGGCTGGACACCGGCTGGATCTTTGCCATCCGGAAGTGGTCGCTGGTGTCGTGGCTGTTCCTGTCGGCCGGCATCACCGTGGGCATGTGGTGGGCCTACGTCGAACTAGGCTGGGGCGGGTACTGGGCCTGGGATCCGGTCGAGAACGCGAGTTTGCTTCCCTGGCTCACCATGACCGCGTTCCTCCACTCGGTCATGATTCAGGAAAAGCGCGGGATGCTGAAGCGCTGGAATCTCACGCTGGTGGTAGCGACGTTCCTGCTCACGATCTTCGGCACGTTCCTGACACGGTCGGGCGTCATCGCCAGCGTCCACAGCTTTACCCAGTCTCCGGTGGGCTGGTACTTCCTGGGCTTTCTCGTTATCGCCGGGATCTTTGCCTATACCCTGCTGCACACCCGCTGGCCGGAACTGGCGCCCGAGGCCGAACTGCAGAGCATGCTGAGCCGGGAAGCAGCATTCCTCTTCAACAACCTGCTGCTGGTAGGGATCGCCTTCTCGGTGCTATGGGGCACCATGTTTCCGATCATTTCGGAACTGGTGAAGGGCACCAAGATCACGGTGGGCCCCCCGTTCTTCAACCGGGTCAACGTACCTCTCGGCCTGCTGCTACTGGCACTGACCGGCATCGGGCCTCTGATCGCATGGCGTCGCGCGTCGCGCGCCAATCTCCGGCGTCAGTTCACCGTGCCGCTGGCGGTGGGCCTGCTGACGTTCGCGGCTTCGCTGGTCGCAGGCATTCGGGAGCTGTACCCGCTGGTCACCGTGACGCTCGCCGGATTCGTCGGCGCGGCCATCGTGCAGGAATTTGGCCGCGGAGTGCGGGCGCGCATGCGGATGTACGGTGACTCGATAACGACTGCGCTGGCGCGACTGGTGGGCCGCAACCGCCGACGGTATGGCGGATACATCGTGCATGTCGGCATCCTGTGCTATTGCGTGGCGTTCGCCGGCATGGCATTCCGAACCGATCTCGAAGCCACGCTCAAGCCGGGCGACAGCATCTCGCTTGCCAGTCCCTTCGGCCATACCTGGACCTTCACCCATACCGGTGTATCGCAATACAAGGACGCGAACCGGTATGTGTCGGCGGCGGCGCTGCGGCTCGGGCGCGAAGGCAAGGACATGGGGCTGATGACGGCCGAGAAGCGTCAGCATTTCACGCTGGAAGATGGCGTTGAGATGAAGTCCTTCGAGGCCAGCACCGAAGTGGGACTGCGGAGTGACCTGAGGGAGGATGTGTACGTGGTGTTCGAAGGGGTCGTCAACGGCACCGAGGAGGCCAAGTATCGCTTCACCATCAATCCGCTGGTGTGGTGGGTCTGGTTCGGCGGGATCGTGCTGGTGATCGGTGGACTGATCACGATGTGGCCTGGTGGCGGTGGACCGGTGGCGCCCAACCGGAAGGTGGCGGCGACCGTTGCCCAGCCGGCGAGTGCGCAGCCGCTGGAGGCGCTCCGTGATGCCTGAATCGCGTCGTGCGACTCGCCGGGCGTGGCTCGCAGCTGCTGGTGCGCTGCTGGTGTCTCGTTCCGCCCAGGCGCAGCAGCGCGATTCGCTGGGCGGCCGCGGCGAAGTGGGCACGTTGCACTACCCCTCGGTGGTGGGCCGCCCCGCCGACACCGCCCAGGCGGGGCGCAACAACGCCGAGATCCAGGCGCTGGAGAAGCGGCTCAAGTGTCCCTGTCCCTGCGGCCTCGATGTATATACCTGCCGAACCACCGACTTCACCTGCACCTATTCGCCCGAGTCGCATCGCCAGGTCGTGGCCATGTGGGACCAGGGACTCACGGCCGATCAGATCATCGATGAGTTCGTGAAGGAGTACGGCGAGCGCGCGCTCATGGCGCCGCCGCCGCGTGGCTTCAACCTGGCGGGCTACCTCGTTCCCGGAGCGCTCATCCTGCTGCTGGGCGCCGTACTCACCTGGGTGCTGATGCGCCGCTCGCGGGTTGCCGCCACTGCCACGGGCGGAAGCCCCGACCCTGAGGGCGTCCAGGCGCCACTCCTGGGCGGCGCCACCGCCGAGGAGCTGGCCGAACTGGAGCGTGAGCTGGCGGAGGAATACGAATGACCGAGGTGCTGCTCGCTGCCGTGCTGGCAGTGGCGGTGCTGGGGTATGTGCTGTGGCCGATGCTCCGGGCCACGGCCCCCGCCTCCGGGGAGATATCCCTCCCCGACGCAGAGGAAACCCGCCGGGGGCAGGCAGTGGCGGCACTGCGGGAGATCGAGTTCGACCATGCTACCGGCAAGCTGTCGGAAGATGACTACGCCGAACTCAAGGCCCAGTATACAGCAGAGGCAGTAGCGGCGGCGCGCGCCGAGTCGGCGGCCGCAAGCGACGCAACCGCCGGTCTGGAAGACATGATTGCCGCCCGCCGGAACGTCCTCGCCTCGGATGCCGGTCCGGCGGACTGTGTCACCTGCGGGCCTCGGCCCGAACCGGATGCCCGCTTCTGCTCCACCTGTGGCAAGCGGCTCCCCACCGGCCGCACCTGCCTCCGTTGCCGCGCGGCGCTTCCCGCCGACGGTATCTACTGCGAGCTCTGCGGGACGTCGCAGGCGGCCTGATTCTCGGCAACAACAGCAACTGCAACCGCAGATTACGCAACGAAGCTCGCTGTCCACCCACAACACCACAGCACCGATGCCAGTACTACGGCGGCGATCTCAGCTGGCCGACGAACATTCTGCGCAATCTGCGTAATCTGTGGTTGCAGTTGCAGTTGCAGTTGATCAGCGAAATTCGAGTTTCACATATCCGTTGGTCTGCCCGTTCTTCCCCTTCACGATCCAATTGTGCCCCACGTACCGCTCAGCGGTAGTGACGTCCTCGACGGCGTTGCCCACCAGGTCGTCGTTGGTCTTGATCAGCGACGCGGCGACCGACAGCACCCGCTGCGCGATCGGGAACGACTTCCAGGTGCGTCCGGCCACTGACCAGACGTCGGTGCCGCCCGCCAGTCCATCCACCAGCGAGTCGACCGTGGCAATCAGGGAGCGCAGGTCTGCCGGATCGGACTTGATGACGCAGCGGGTGTCGTCGTCTTCCACGAAGAACAGCCGCATCGCCTGGCGGGGATGAGTCGCCCGGAAGTTGTCGAGCTGGGTCTGGCTCAGGACCAGCACCGAACCGCTCCAGTCCTTCTGGTCCTGGTTGTAGTAGTAGGCGCCGGGCGCGCGTTCGTTGGTGCACTGGTACGTGGTGAGCGAGTCAGTGCTCCCCTGCTGTCCCAGGGCGAGCACCTCGAACTCGGGCGACCCCTTCAGCCAGGACTCGAAGTCGTCATTGAAGTGGGCGCGGGTGAGGTACAGGCCCGGGGTCTCGCCGGGGTCATCGTCATCGCCCGGATCTGCGGCAGCGAGCGAGGGTCCGGCTGTGAAATCGGTTTCGCGCGGGACGATGGCCAGCACCGGAGTGGCAGGAGGCACGCGCGGATCCAGCTGGTGGCGCTCGCCCTGCGTGTCGAACCCCATGGGCACCTCTCCATCGCCGCCGATGGTTCCGACCAGGATCCGGCGGGAGCCGTCCCACGCCGCCTGATGCTCAGGGACGGGGAAGTACAGCTCCAGTCCGGCGGCGGTGGCGAGGTCGGGCTGCCCGCCGGAGGCTGTGCGCACCAGCGCCGCGAGCCGGCCGCGATCGGCTGCGAGAAACTGGTCCAGCGCGACCTTGCCTTCGGGAAACCGGGACGTGCGCACGGCCGCATGCACCGCGGCGCGCACCTCTGGGCGTGCGAGCGAACGCGCGAACTGCGCCGCCAGGCGCTCGCGGGCGGCGGCGATGCGCGAGCTTCCCGGCGCGTGTGTCGCGACGTCTGGGGGCGGTCCATCCGGAGCGGCAGGAGAGTCGCCGCTGCAACCCGCCACGGCGAGCACGACGGCAACGATGATGGTAGAGACGAAGCGGAACCTGGACATCGGGGCCTCCCGAGGAGTGGGCCTCCAAGGTTGGTCCTGATGGCGCTGCGTGTGTCACCGCCGAAACGCGAGCCCGGCGCAAAAAGCGCCGACGTGATTACTCCTCCAGCGCCTGCATCCTGCGGACGGCCAGCCGCAGCGAAATCACCGTGGTCGCGACGCAGATGGCTACCACGCTCAGCCCGGCCAACCCGAGCAGCGGCGTGAAGCGGAAGGGGTAGTCGAATTGCTGGGCCCGGAGGTACGCGCCCACCGGAATCGCCTCGATCGCGATCAGCAGCCCCAGCAGGCTGATCGAGCTCATCATGAACACCAGTCCCCCGAAACCCGTGGGGATCTGGGCCGCGTTCTCGGTGTTGAACTTGGGGTAGTACGCCCCGAAGCACAGCGCCAGCGCCGCCGCGGCCAGGGTAAAGAGGATGATGGTCCCGACGCTGACCGCCATCATGAACGCCGACGCCTGCAGCAGCAGGTTGGTCACCACCGTGATGAACACCGCCAGCACCAGCAGGGGCACGGTGCCCAGCCAGTACTTGCTGATCAGGAGCGTGCTGAATTCCAGCGGGCTGGACTGGATCAGCCAGAGCTGCCGGCCCTCGAGTGACACCGATGGGAACACGAACCGCGCTGCGATCGCCGCCAGGACGAATCCAGCGAGGCCGAGGTTGAGGAACGTGACAGCGGTGACGAGGAAGAATGGCACCTCCTCGCCCGAGAAGAGCGGCAGCGACTGGATGTTGAAGATGTACACCACCAGCAGCACGCCCAGCAGAATCAGCTGGCTCCACTGGGACGGGTCCCGGAAGAAGAGCCGGACGTCCTTCAGCAGGAATTCCCGTCGCGCCGGGCTGAGCCCCCCAGCCAGACGGCTCAGCCACCTGGACCAGGTGACCCCCCGCACAAACTTCTCCGAGCCTTCCTGCGACTTGCTGTAGCCATCGCGGAAGAGTCGTCCGTGAAGCCAGCCACCCAAGATCACGAACGCGCCCGCCGTGGTGTACAGCAATGCCACCGGCAGCGGGTCGGCCACATGGCGGAGCCAGTTCATGATCATGTCCGCTGCCCATTCGGTCGGCAGGAACGGGTTGGTCGGGGCTCGCAGGAGCTCGAGGAACTCCACCAGGCTCTGGAAGCCTTCGGGCCGCGCCAGCTGCTCTGGCCGGAGCACCCGGAGCAGCAGGGCCAGCCCGGCCACCGCACCCAGCATGACCAGCGTCAGCAGGTCGCGGATCCGCCGCGCGGGGAAGACATTCACCAGCACCAGCGTCACCGCCGCGCCGATGGTGGCCGGCAGCAGCACGAACGGAATCAGCGCCGCGATCACCACGAACGGGAAGAGCATCCCGCCGTCGAAGACCATGCCATAGGCGGTGAGGATCGGCACTGCGATGAGGATGACCATCCACGAGCTGTGGCCCGCGGTCTCGGCCAGCTTGGCGAGATAGAGCCGGAACCAGTGGACCGGTGCCGCGACCAGCAGGTCGAGGTCCCGGGCCAGGAAGAAGCTGGAAATGGCGGTGATGATGTTCGAGAGCAGCAGGATCGCAGTAAAGGCGAGGAAGATGATGCCCAGCATCTTCGACGCGAGCAGGACGCCGATCTCCTGGGTGCTGACGTAGCGGAGCACCCGGTAGCAGATGCCGAACGCCGCAGTCCAGAACACCGCCCCGACCAGGGCGAACAGCAGCAGTCGGGCCCCCCGTCCGCGCTCTTCGCTGCGGGAGCGCGCCAGCGCGCCTCTCCACTTGGGCGTGAGCAGCTGGCCGAGCGACGGTTGCGGTGGCGGCAGCCGGAGTGCGACCGGCAGCACCTCACTCATCGAAGAGCGCGTCCATGGTGGTCTCGCGCAGGCCGCCGGTCAGGCGCAGGAACAGCGCCTCCAGGCTCTCATCGCCCGAGGCCGACTGGGCCCGGAGCTCCCCCATGGTGCCTTCGGCCAGCAGCTGGCCGCGCTGGATGATCGCGATCCGGTCGCACATGCCTTCAGCGATCTCCAGCGTGTGCGTGCTCATCAGCACGGTACCACCCCGGCCGACGTACTCGCGGAACAGGTCCTTCAGGGTCCGGGCACTCTTGGGGTCCAGCCCGACCATCGGCTCGTCCACCACGATCACTTCCGGACGGTGGGCGAAGGCGCTCGCGATGATCAGCTTCTGCCGCATCCCGTGGCTGTACGACTCGGTCAATTCGTCCCGCCATGGCGTCAGCTCGAATACCTCGAGCAGCTCGTTCATCCGGCGCTCGACGGTATTCCCCTCCTGGCCGTACAATGCGGCGACGAACCGGACAAACTCGGCGCCGGTCAATTTGTCGTAGACGTAGGGGCGGTCCGGGATGTAACCGATCATCTGCTTGATGACCTGTGGCTTCTCCCACGTCGGCACGCCACCGATCAGGATGTCGCCACTGGTCGGCCGAAGGATCTGCGCGATCATCCGCATGGTTGTGGTCTTGCCCGCGCCATTGGGGCCCAGGAAACCATAGAGCGTCCCTGGTGGAACGGTGAAGGAGAGGTTGTCCACCGCGGTGAACTTCCCATAGCGCTTCACCAGATTCACGACCTCGATCATGACTGGGGCCCCGGCAGCAGGTTGACCAGCGGCTCGTATTCCATGGGCAGACAGGCGATCCCGAACGCCAGGCCGCGCTGGCCGCTCTCCGGGCGGAGGTCGCCCGCCCGCGTATCAATTGCGCGCCATCCCTCGTCCCACGCCTCCGGCCAGCAGCCAGCAGTCCAGGTTCCGTCGTGCGCGAGCGCGCCACCCGTGAGCCGTGCGGGGATGCCCAGCGACCGCGCCATGGCCACGAAGCGGCGGGACTGGAGCCAGTCGCGGCCGGGGACATCACGCGCGGCCGACCGTGCCAGCAACCGGAGCGTATCCGCTCTGCTCAGGGCGCCTTCCGTTGCGGCGAACGCATCAGTGCGGATCAGCGAATCCGGCGCTGCCGCCAGCAGCGTCGGCCAGATATCGGCGTCCGAGGGCACCGGTGATGCAGGCGCGATTGCCTCGAATCCGCGGAGCCTGACCGGCTCGATCTTGCCGTCGAGAAAATTGAGTTGGGCGATCTCAAACGCCGTCCGCTCCAGTACCAGGCCGTTGGGGAGCAGCGCCCGCAACATGTGGCCGTTGCCGTCTACCCACAGGCGAAGGTTGCTTTCCGCCCGGTCGGCCTGGAGCATCCAGCCGGTGACGGTATCGTGGCGCGCGGGGACCCACCGATCGGCAGCTCCCACGTACTCGGCACTGTCGACCGGATTGGTCACGAACTGACCGCTCAGCCGGAGCGATTCACGGGTTGGTGTTGCCGTGAGCGGATCCAGCAGTTGCGCCGTCACTTCCGGCGACTGCTGCAGGCGCCGGGTTGCGGCCAGGCGAACCAGCCACGGCGCCAGGGGCAGGGAGTTACCCACCCGCATTCGCGCACGATGGGTAACGCTGTCTTCGGTCAGCACAACGGCCGCCAGTCCCGAGTCTCCCATGGTGCCGGACACCTGATAGGGCGGGGCGTCGCCTCGCAGCGTCGCCACCCAGTGCCGCAGAGCAAGTGATGGGGAGAGTTCGGTGTCGAGAGTGTAGCGGACGTTCCGGGGTTCGGCGCTCGCGCTGAGCGTAAGGTGGTATCGCTCGGAGACGCGCACCCCTGTCGCCGATGTGTCCACCGAGACTGATGCGAAGCCGATCGGCTGGGAACCTTGCAGGACCCGGAAGAAATGGGTTTCCGGCGACACCAGCGCGTACAGTGCATGCTCGCCTGGCGCGCGTCCGGTGGTGAAATACTCCCGGCGTACCAGCCAGCCCAGCGATGCCACCCACGCCGCCAGCACCAGTGCGCCGGCAACGTGCAGTTTGCGTGGCTTCATGCGATAAACCGACGGACTGCCGCTTCGATCATTTCGCGCTCGCGCTCCCGCTCAACCACCAGGGTCAGTTTGAGCGGCGAGGAACGCTCGGCGAGGGTCTCCGCCATCAGCGCGGCCGCATCGTCCACATCGAGGAGTCCGGGCCCTGCGCCGAGCGGGGCGGCCGCCACGTGGGCCAGCCCCCACTCCGCGGCTCTCTGCCAGGCCGATCGCAGCGCCCGCCGAACGGTTTCGCGCGAGGCCTCCTGTTCCCGGTCCTGCAGGACCACATGAAGCACGAAATCGGCCGCCAGATCGCCGGCAGGGGTGATCACTGCCGCGCCGGCCTCGAGAGGGGCGCCGAGCCGCCGCTGCTCTGCAAAGCTTGCGCCCGCCTGCCGGTCGAGGGCGATGGCGGCGGCGGTGATCGGCTCCAGCAAGGCGTCCGCCGGGCGCAGCACGGCATCCGCCTTCACGAAGGCGAGGTCATCCACGATGCATTCGATCACATGTCGATCCCCTGGGCGCGCCGATAGGCACGTACCGCATCGTCGGGTCGCTCGAGCCGGTCCAGCACCCTGCCGTACAAGTGCCAGGCCCGGCGATTATCGGGCTCCTCGGCCAGCGCCCGTTCCAGCGCGACCGCCGAATCCTCCAGGCGGTCGGCCCGGTTGAGGGCGTCGCCCAGGCGGAGCTGCATGCCGGGACGGTCCGGCTGGACCGCGAGTGAACGACTGAATGCGTCGACCGCCTCCACCGGGCGGCCCCGGCGAAGCAGCACATCACCCAGCTCGACCAGCGCCGGCCCATGCGCGGGATGCAGCCGCAGTACCCGCCGGAGATCCTCCTCCGCATCGGTCAGCCGGTTCAGCCGCGCCTGGAGGGCGCCCCGCAGCGCCAGGTACTCGGTCTGGTCGGGGGAGGCGGTAATTGCGTCGCTCAGCGTGGCAACGGCAGCGTCGAGGTTCTCGTCTCCCTCGAGCGAATGCGCCAGACCCAATCTTGCTTCCACGTGACCCGGCGCGTGGGCCAGCGTCTCACGGAAGGCGCGGATGGCCTCGCGGTAGCGACCGGCGCGCCAGGCGCGCTCGCCTTGCTCGAACATCTGTTCAACGCCGGCGCGGGGGGTTCCCTCGGCGGGCGAATCCTTGCTTGACATTGTGCTCCGGCCCTGCGGGCAAACTGGATCGTGTGACAGGAGAAACTAGCCGGGTTGAAGCAGATTCTCCCTTCGGGTAGCTTTCGGGGCTATGGCCCAGGAACACCTTGTCGTACGCGGTGCCCGCGAGCATAACCTCCGGAATATCACGGTCTCCATACCACGGAACCGACTCACCGTCATCACCGGGCTCTCCGGCTCGGGCAAGTCCTCGCTCGCCTTCGACACCATTTATGCCGAAGGCCAGCGGCGCTACGTCGAGTCGCTGTCGGCCTACGCCCGTCAGTTCCTGGGCCTGATGGAGAAGCCCGACGTCGATGCGATCGAGGGGCTTTCTCCCGCGATCTCCATCGAGCAGAAGACCACCGGCCAGAATCCGCGGTCCACGGTCGGCACCGTGACCGAAGTGTACGACTACCTGCGGCTGCTCTGGGCCCGCGTGGGTGTGCCGCACTGCCCCAATGACGGTTCACCGATCGCGCGCCAGAGCGCGTCCCAGATCGTGGATGCGGTGCTCGCCTGGCCCGAGGGCACCAGGATTGAAGTGCTGGCACCACTGGTACGGGGCCGCAAGGGCGAGTTTCGCGATCTGCTCGACGATGCCCGGCGCCGCGGTTTCGTGCGCGCCAGGGTCGACGGTGAAGTGTACGACCTGGCCGACGTCCCGAAGCTCAACCGGCGCCAGAACCATGATATCGCACTGGTGGTGGACCGCCTGACGGTGAAGGCTGCCGACCGCGGGCGCCTCAGCGACTCCATCGAGACCGCGCTGCGCGAAGCCGACGGCATCGTGGAAGTCCTGCGACATGGCGGCAAGGGAGCAGCCGGCGATCCTGCCTCGGTGCTCTTCTCTGAGCGGCTGGCCTGTCCGGTGTGCGGCCTGTCGATGGCCGAACTCGAGCCGCGGCAGTTTTCATTCAATTCGCCGTACGGCGTGTGTCCCGACTGTCACGGCCTGGGCACCCGCAAGAAAGTGAACGAGGCGCTGATCCTGGGGGACCCCAGCATCTCGATTCTCGAGGGCGTGGTGCTGCCCTGGGGCGAACCGACAGGCTACCTCCGGAAAGTCGTGCTTCCGGTGCTGGCACAGGCACTCAAGTTCGATCCGGCCAAACCGTGGCGGAGTTATTCCGATGAAGCGCGGCATGGCCTGCTTCACGGCATGAGTGGCACGCTCAAGTTCCGCACCGACGCGTCGCGCTCCAAGTCGGAGCACGAAACCAGCTGGGAAGGCATTCTCAGCAACGTCGAGCGCCGCTACCAGGAAAGCAGCAGCGACTCGCTGCGCCAGCAGTACGAGGAATTCATGGTGGCGATGCCGTGCCCCACCTGCGGGGGACGGCGGCTCCGGCCCGAGAGCCTGTCGGTCCTGGTAGGCGGCACCAGCATTGGCGATGTGGTCGAACTTCCCGTGGAGCGCGCGGCGGAGTTCTTTGCGCAGCTGCCGGTGGGGCGGGGCGGCATCGATGCGGACGTCGCGGGCCCTATCCTCAAGGAAGTGGGGGACCGGCTGCGGTTCCTGGTCGACGTGGGGCTGGGCTACCTGACGCTGGGCCGGGGCGCAACGTCGCTCTCCGGCGGTGAGATGCAGCGCATCCGCCTCGCGACCCAGATCGGTTCCCGGCTCGTGGGCGTGCTGTACATCCTCGACGAACCCAGCATTGGCCTCCACCAGCGCGACAACGAGCGGCTCCTGGGAACACTTCGGGGGCTGCGCGACCTGGGCAACACGGTCATCGTGGTCGAGCACGACGAAGACACCATCCGCGCCGCGGATCACGTCATCGACCTCGGCCCCCGTGCGGGACGTCTGGGAGGTCAGGTCATCGCCGAAGGCGGAGTCGAGGACCTGATCTCGGCACCCGAGTCGCTTACCGGGCGCTACTTGCGGGGCGACCTCCGGGTCCCGGTCCCGTCGCGCCGCCGGGCCGCCGAGCCGTCGCGCATGCTGCGGGTAGTCGGCGCCACTGCCAACAACCTCAAGAACCTGTCGGTCGACTTCCCGCTGGGACTCTTCGTGGCTGTGACCGGCGTGTCGGGGTCCGGCAAGTCCACGCTGGTCACCGACATTCTGTACCAGTCGCTGGCGCGACACCTCTATCGCGCCCGGGTGATGCCCGGCGCGCATCGCGGTATCGAGGGGCTGGACCACCTCGACAAGGTCATCGACATCGACCAGAGCCCCATTGGCCGGACGCCGCGCTCCAACCCTGCCACCTACACCGGGCTGTTCACCCCCATTCGGGAACTGTTTACCCAGTTGCCCGAGGCGAAGCTGCGCGGATACGGACCGGGCCGCTTCTCGTTCAACGTGAAGGGCGGCCGTTGCGAAGCATGCCAGGGCGATGGTCTGGTCAAGATCGAGATGCATTTCCTGCCCGACGTCTATGTACCCTGCGAAGTGTGCAAGGGACGGCGCTACAACCGGGAAACCCTCGAAGTGCGGTACAAGGGGAAGAGCATCGCGGATGTCCTGGACCTGACAGTGGCCGATGCGCTCGAGTTCTTTGCCAATCAGCGCCGCATCGCCGACAAGCTGGAACTGCTCAACGACGTGGGCCTCGGCTACATCCACCTGGGACAGTCGGCGACCACGCTGTCAGGTGGCGAGGCGCAGCGGGTGAAGCTCGCCGCCGAACTTTCCAAGCGAGACACCGGCCGTACACTCTACATCCTGGACGAGCCTACGACGGGCCTGCATTTCGAGGACGTCCGGCTGTTGCTCGAGGTGCTGCACCGGCTGGTGCAGAAGGGCAACAGCGTCGTGGTGATCGAGCACAATCTCGATGTCATCAAGACTGCCGACTGGATCATCGACCTCGGCCCCGAGGGCGGAGATGAAGGCGGGCAGGTGGTAGCCGCGGGTCCGCCGGAAGCGGTGGCCCAGGTGCGCGAGAGCCACACCGGCGCGTTCCTGCAACGAGCGCTCAACGGCCACCCGTGACGCTCGCGCCGAGTCTCCTTCCGGCGGCTCGGCGGCGGCGGACGTCGTCCGCCCTGGGCGATAGGCCGCTACGCCGCCTTCAGGAGACTTCGGCGCTCGCGGCCTGATCGCCCGTTGCGCCCCCGCGTCTCCGGTGCCACCCTTCAGGACATGCGCGACAGCTTCACGAAGAAGTACACGAACGGCGAAGTGACGGTGGTGTGGAAGCCGTCCATCTGCCAGCACACTGGCATCTGCTTCATGGGGCTCCCGCAGGTGTTCGACCCGGCCAGGCGGCCATGGATCGCCATCGATGGCGCCTCCACCGGGGAGATCATCGCGCAGGTGAAGGCCTGTCCCTCGGGTGCCCTGTCGTACTTCATGAACAGCGAAACCGATCCGGCCCCAACCGAGTAGTACCTCCACAAGCGGTTCCCGACCCACCTCGACTCTGACTGCCATGCTGACTGCCGCGTTCCGGCGGCGAACCGTCGCCGCACTGGTCCTGCTGTTCCTGCCGGGCGCGCTCCTCGCCCAGCACGCTGCCGTAGTTGCCGACTCGAGTGTGCTGACGCTGGAGCGGATCTACTCGAGCCGCGAATTCGCGGGCGAGAGTTTCGGGCCCGCACACTGGATCGAGAACGGCCGGGCCTATACCACGCTGGAAGCGGCGGCGACTGGTGGCGGCCGCGATCTGGTCCGCTACGACACCGACGGGGGCGGGCGCGAGGTGCTGGTGCCTGCGGCGCTGCTTACCCCGGCAGGTGACACCGTGGCACTGGAGGTCGAGGATTATGCGTGGTCCGCCGACTACAGCCGCCTCCTCATCTTCACCAACAGCCGACCGGTGTGGCGGGAAAACACGCGCGGCGACTACTGGGTGCTGGACCGTGCCAGCGGCCACCTCCGCCAGCTGGGCGGCGACGCCCCAGAGTCATCGCTCATGTTCGCCAAGTTCTCCCCGGACGGCGGGCGCGTGGGGTACGTGCGCGAGAACGACATCTACGTCGAGGAGCTCGAGTCCGGCGCGATCACGCGCCTCACGTCCGACGGCTCCCGCACGGTCATCAACGGCACTTTCGACTGGGTGTATGAGGAAGAGTTCGGATTGCGCGATGGCTGGCGCTGGAGCCCCGACGGCACCCGCATCGCCTTCTGGCAGCTGGTGGCCGACAGCGTGCGGGACTTCACGCTCATCAATTTCACGGACTCGCTGTACCCGGTCGTCACCCCCATCCAGTACCCCAAGGCGGGTGAGGCCAATTCGGCGGCGCGCGTTGGCGCGGTGGCTGCTGATGGCGGGCCGACCACCTGGCTCGCACTCGAGGGCGATCCGCGCAACAACTATCCGGCGCGCATGGACTGGGCCGCCAACTCGAGTGAGGTTGTAGTCCAGTACCTCAACCGGCTCCAGAATACCAATCGGGTGCTGCTGGGCGACACCCGGACCGGGGCGGTAACCACCGTGCTGGTGGACCGGGATTCGGCGTGGGTGTACGTGGTGGACGCCCTCGAATGGCTCGATGATGGTCGCCGGTTCACCTGGGTAAGCGAGCGCGACGGCTGGGAGCACGTCTACTCGGTGTCCCGGGATGGATCGGACGTGAAGTTGCTGACGCCGGGCGCATTCGACGTGGTGTCGGTGACGGCAGTGGATCCCCGCGGCGGCTGGCTGTATTACATCGCCTCGCCCGACAACCCGGCCCAGCGCTTTCTCTATCGATCGCGGCTCGATGGCCGGGGCCGGCCGCAGCGGCTCACGCCGGCCGCGCAGGCCGGGACCCACTCCTACGAGCTGTCACCGGATCGGATCCATGCCTTCCACGTGCATTCGGAGTTCGGCCTGCCGCCCGCTACCGACCTGGTCCGGTTGCCGGACCATCGCACCGTCCGCTCCCTCGCCGCCAACGCGACTCTTCGTGGCCGGGTCGCACGGCTGGCCCGGGGACCGGCCGAGTTCACCTCCATAGCCATCGGCGACGGCATCGAGCTGAACGCGTGGGTCATGAAGCCGGCCGATTTCGATCCGGCTAGACGCTATCCAGTCTTGTTTCACGTCTACGGCGGTCCCGGCTCGCAGACAGTGCTCGACGCGTGGGGCGGCTCGAATTATCTGTGGCATGCGATGCTCACGCAGCAGGGCTACATCGTGGCGAGCGTCGACAACCGGGGCACCAACACCCGCGGCCGGGACTTCCGCAAGATCGTCTACGGGCGCCTCGGCGTCATCGAGACCCACGATCAGGCCCGTGCCGCCGCAGCGTTCGGGAGGCTTCCCTATGTGGACTCCACCCGGATGGGCATCTGGGGATGGAGCTACGGCGGCTTCATGAGCCTCAATGGGCTCTTTCGCGCGCCGGGAGTCTATCGCGCTGCCGTGGCGGTGGCGCCCGTGACCCACTGGAAGTACTACGACAACATCTACACGGAGCGCTACAACGGCCTTCCCCAGGACAATCCCGAGGGCTACAACGCTGGCTCGCCGCTGACCTACGTCGACAGCCTGCGGGGCGACCTGCTGCTGGTGCATGGCAGTGGCGACGACAACGTGCACTACCAGAATTCCCAGGCCCTGGTGAACGCGCTGGTTCGGGCCAACAAGCCCTTTCAGCTGATGGAGTATCCCAACCGGAATCACGGCATTTTTGGGGGAAACACGCGACGCCACCTCTTCGAACTGATCACCCGCTACCTGGACGAGCATCTGGCAGCGCCGGAATCGCCCGCGCTGACGTTCTGAGCTAGATTCGGGGATACCGTTTGCACGGGAGGCGACTCCATGCACTACGACGAAATCATCTCGCTGCTGGGCTTTGCCGGCGATCACGATCAGGTCGTCCGAATCGTCACCAGCGACAAGCAGGAAGTGATCGGCGTGCCGACCAGCGTGGATACCCATGTCACGGCCCATGAGGTCTACCTCCGGCCGCGGGGTATCGACGACTCCGAGATTGCCATTTCCCTTGGCGCGATCCAGGAAGTCGAACTGGTTTGACCGTCCCCAACTGAAACATCGAGGCGCTCCCGGCCGTAGAAGGGCGGGAGCGGCCTCTCAGGGCCGCGGCGGACCGAAAGGACGGCGCCAGTGGAGGGCATACTTGCCATCATCTTCATTTTCGGCGTGCCCGGCATCATCGGGTTGTCGTTCACGCCACTGGGCCGGGCCCTGACCGACCGGGTCCGCCATGGCGTGCAGCCCCGGGATGCGATCGATCCGGCACTCTATGAAGAGGTCGAGCAGCTTCGAACCGAAGTGGCCGAGCTCCACGAGCGGGTAGACTTCACCGAGCGGCTGCTGGCCCGGCAGCGCGAGACCCCGGAGCTGGGGGCCTGACGTGGGCGACATGCTCGAGTTTGCCGGCGTGATGGCCGTGGTGCTGGGAATGCCGATGCTGCTGTTTTACGTCGTGCTCCCGGTCGCCAAGCGGATGGGGCAGCGCCTTGGCCCGCGGCACGCCGGCGATCCCGACCTCTTGGCGGAGGTCGATGCACTGCGCAGCGAAGTGGATGCCTTGCGCGATGTGGTGAACCGGGTGCCGGAACTGGAGGAGCGAGTCGATTTCGCGGAACGCCTTCTGGCCCGCGAGCGCGAGCCGGCGCCGCTGCTCCTTGAGCGAAATCGGGAGAACCCATGAGCGACAAGAATGAGTGGATCGCTTCGGCGTTCATCGGCATCGGCCTCGCGGGCATGGGTCTCTTCGGCGCCTTGGCGGCCGCATCGGCGGTACTGGGTCCGGTGTCGGTTCCCATCTGGTTCTTTGCGGTGATCATGGTCGGCGTCGTGGTGCGCTCGCCCATCGGAAAGGCGTTTGCCGAGCGGCTCTCGGGGCGCCCGGGCGATCCAGCCGCGCTGCCACCCGAGCTCTTCGCTGAGCTCGACGAACTGCGGAACCGCCTGCTGGACATGGAGGAGCGCCAGGACTTCACCGAGCGGATGCTGGCCCAGCGCGCCGAGCCGCTGCCGCTGGCCGGCGAACGACGGGCCGAGGAGTTGTGATGGTTCAGCAGCCCGAAGTTGTGATTCCGGAGATCCCGGACATCCCCCGGGTGATCGTGCAGACCGGGCCGTCTCCGTTCGACACCATGCCGCCGCAGGCAATCTTCCTGATTGTGCTTGCGTCGCTCGCGGCGGTCACCATTGTGCTGTACCCGCTGCTGCGCGCCATCGCCCGCCGGATCGAGGGCCGCGGCGGAATGGAGTCCGCCCGGGCCGAACTGGAAGAATTACGTGCTCGTGTCGCCCAGCTGGAGGAGGGACATCCCCGACTGCTGGAACTGGAGGAGCGGGTGGACTTCGCCGAACGGCTGCTGGCTCAGCGAGAGCCGGCCCGGTTGCGAGAGGGCGCGCAATGAGCGACTCGACCGACCGAACTGCAACTCGGATGCTGATGGTCGTGACCGGCCTGATGGGGTTGGGGTTTGTGGGCTTCCTGGTCTCGGCGCTGAACTGGCAGCCTTCAGTCGCGCTGGCCATGCTGGGATCTGCCACATTCGGTGCCATCGCCGCTTCGACCTTCTGGGTCAGCCGAGCGGGCGGTCGCCGGCAAATGAGTGAAGCCACTCCCACGGGCGTCCGGGCGCTTGCAGAACAGATCGAGTACGATCGCGACGTGGTCTCCCAGCTCGAAGAGCGACTCGAGTTTGCCGAACGGCTCCTGGCCGAACAACGGAACCCGCAGGCGCTGGGGCGGCCGGAAGTGACGCCGCGATGAGCTGGAAGCGCATTTTCGGGCTGGACCCGGTGGAGTTCATCATCTACTGGTTCGTTGCCATTGCGGCCGGAGTATTTCTCACCGAAGCGTCCGGCATGGATGAGCTTATTCCGCTGAGCATGGCGGTGTCCGGGGTCGGGTATGCGCTGCTCCGGCGGCGGGCGGTCAAGGCGCTGGGCGAGGGCATCCAGGGCGACGCGGCGGCGCTGGTGGCGCGGCTGCAGGACGAACATGCGGCATCGGCGGATTTCTTCGAGCGCCGGATCAACGAACTCGAGGAGCGGCTGGACTTCACCGAGCGGCTGCTGACCGAGCAGCGCAGCCAGCAGCTGGCGCAGGGCCAACCTTCATTGCACGACCGAGGCTGACATGATCACTCGCGACGACGTTCAGTCGTGGCTCGACCGGCTCGATGGCGGGTCGCTGCAGGTGACCGAGATCGACCCCAATATCTGGGTGGCCCGGAATGGCGACGGCGCCGAATTCGTGGTGCACTACGCGCCCCCGGTACTGCTGCTCCGGGTTCGCGTCATGGAACTGCCGCCGGCAGAGCCCCGACGGGGTGAATTGTTCCGGCAATTGCTGGAGTTCAATGCCCGCGACCTGGTACATGGGTCCTACGGCCTCGAGGGCGACCACGTCGTCCTGACTGATGCCCTCGAACTCGAGGACCTCGACTATAGTGAGTTCGAAGCCAGCTTCGACTCCGTCACCCTTGCGCTTGCGTCCCATCTGGGCGCGCTGGCGCCGTACCGCGGGCAGTGAGAGACGACCATGGGAATCTTTGACCGCTTCTCGACGGTACTTCGGTCGAACATCAACGACCTCATCTCCCGGGCCGAAAACCCGGAGAAGATGCTCAACCAGCTGATCGTGGACATGAAGTCCCAGCTGGCGAAGGCCAAGCAGCAGGTGGCCTCCGCCATCGCCGACGAGAAGAAACTCGAGGCGGATGCGCTGGCCATGAAGAAGCAGGCCGAGGACTGGGAACGGCGTGCCATGCTGGCGGTGCAGGAGGGACGGGACGACCTCGCCAAGCAGGCGCTCATGCGCTACAACGAGTCGCTGCAGGGAGCGCAGTCGCTGCACGAGACATGGGTCCGCTCGAAGCAGGAGACCGAGGCACTCAAGCTTTCGCTGCGGCAGCTCAACGACAAGATCGAGGAAGCCAAGCGCAAGAAGAACATCCTGATCGCACGGGCCCGCCGGGCTGAAGCCCAGGAGCGGATCCAGCAGACCATGTCGGGGCTCTCCGACAAGAGTGCCTTCGACAACTTCGAGCGGATGGCCGAAAAGATCGAGGCCAACGAGCGCAAGGCGCTGGCGGCGGCGGAACTCCAGGAAGAGTTCTCCGGCGACTCGCTCCAGAAGCAGTTCGAGGTGCTGGAGTACCACGGCAGCGCCGACCAGCAGCTGATCGAGCTCAAGGCCAAGATGGGCCTGATCGGCTCCGGTTCCGGCGGCGACGCCAAGCGCCTCGGCAAGGGCGGCGAGACCATCCATGACGCCGAGTACGTGGAGGACGACGATACTACCAAGTAGGAAGTGGGAAGTGGGAAGTGGGAAGGATATTGAACGAGGGCGGCCAGTGTGCCGCCCTTGTGCTTCCAGCTACATTTCCTCTCCTGACTACCCACTTCCCACTTCCCACTTCCTGGCCATGTCCCGCTTCCTGATCCTCGCCGACGGCGACTTCGGCCCCATGACCTCCAAGACGGCCAACTCCGTCATCCGTTACCGTCCCGACCAGGTGGTAGCGGTGCTGGATCGGGCCCGGGCCGGCAAGACGGTGGAGGAAGTACTAGGCTTCGGGGGCGATACCCCGGTGGTGGGCAGCATGACGGAGGCGCTGGCCCTGCGGCCGACGGAAGTGCTGATCGGCATCGCCCCTCAGGGCGGACGGCTGCCCGAGGAATGGCGCAACTGGCTGGCCGAGGCACTGGACGCAGGGTGCGACCTCTGGAGCGGGCTGCACACCTTTCTTGCCGACGACCCGATGCTGGCCGAGCGCGCACGTGCAGCAGGCCGAAAACTCCGCGACCTCCGGCGCCCCCCGGCCAACCTTCCCATCGCCAGTGGTGCCGCCAAGGCCACCGAGGCCTTCCGGGTGCTGGCGGTGGGCACCGATTGCAACGTGGGCAAGATGACGGCACAGCTGCAGCTGGTGGACGAGCTCAACCAGCGCGGCGTGCGCACCCGGTTCGCCGCCACCGGCCAGACCGGCATCATGATCGAGGGGTGGGGCATCGCAGTGGATGCTGTCGTGGCCGACTTCATTGCCGGCGCGGCGGAGCAACTGACGCTGCAGGGCGCCGAGGGTGCGGATGTCGTCCTGGTGGAAGGGCAGGGGAGCATCAATCATCCCGGCTATTCCGGGGTGACGCTGGGCCTGCTGCATGGCAGCTGCCCCGATGCCATGATCCTCTGCCATCAGGCCAGCCGCCAGTACATCGGCGACTATCGCAAGGCGTCGTGGCTCCGGATCCCGCCGCTCACCGACTACGTCCGGTGGTACGAGGAGATCGGCGCCATGGTGCACCCGACCAGAGTCGTGGGCATCGCGCTCAATACCTATGACCTGTCAGAGGACGACGCTCGTGCCGCATGCGCGCGCGCTTCGGAGGAGACCGGCCTGCCGGCGACCGATCCGGTGCGGTTCGGCGGCACCGCGCTGGTGGATGCGGTGATCCAGGCGCGGGAGCAGCGGCTGGCGTTGCGCTGAAATCGTCCGGCTGGCGCGATTCGGGTTAAGTGGTTCCGGGGGGGTATGGCAGACTAGTCCATGCCCGCCCGATTCGCTCCGCTCCCGCCCACGTTTTCCCTGGGCGACCTGCTCGCCCTTCCCGCCGGCGACTCACTGCTGGGTCTCTGGCTCGCCGGCGCCGCGTGCTATCCAACTCCCCGTCCGCTCACCTTCCTCGCCGGAACCTGCACCACCTCGCTCATCATCTCGGCGGACCTCGGCGCGCTCCTGCGCCGGGTGAATCGGGTGGCGCTGGTCTGGCGCGGTGTGCCAGCGGTGGTTACGGTGCGGCGCATCGCCGCCGAGCGCGCGCCGCAGCCGCCCGCCTTCGCGTCGGTTGACTGCGTACTCGCGGGGCCTCTACGTTTCGGCCTCACGGGTACCCTGTCGCATGAGGAGTCGTCTTGCCCCACCTGCTGGCCGCCCCCGAGTGGCTGACCCGAATTGCTGACCTGCTGGGCACCGAGGCCCCCCGCCTGATTCAGTACGCCCTCCGGGTCCTGGCCATCTGGCTCTTCGCATGGGCGGTGCTTCAGGTCGTGGCGCTTATCGCTGCGCGGGTCGCGAAAGCGGTCGATGACAAGAACGATCTGATCACCACCTCCAAGGAGAAGCGCGGCCGCACCATCTCGCAGCTGATCCGGGGTGTGGGCCGGGTCATTGTCATTGCCGGCGCAATCCTGCTTTCGGTCGACGTGTTCATGGACATCGGCCCCATCCTGGGCGGTGCCGCCATCCTCGGCCTGGCGGTCTCGTTCGGCGCCCAGAGCCTGGTGAAGGACGTCATCACCGGATTTTTCATGCTGATCGAGGACCAGTTCGCGGTCGGCGATGTAATCCAGGTGGCCGGACTGGGCGGGGTCGTTGAAGAGATCAGCCTGCGGGTGGTGAAGCTGCGCGATCTCGATGGCAACCTCCACATCATTCCCAATGGCGAGATCAAGGCAGTCACCAACAGTACCCGCGGCTGGTCGCGAGCGGTGGTGGACATCGCCGTGGCCTACGACTCCGATATCGATCGGGTGCTCGAGGTGGTGGCCGATGAGACTCGGCGCTTCGCCGATGAGGATCGGTGGGCATCCCTCCTCGACGGCCCCCCGGAGGTGACAGGCGTGGAGTCGCTGGCCGAGAACAAGGTGGTGGTCAGAGCGCTGCTGCGCACCTCGCCCGGGCAGCACTGGGCGGTGGCGCGCGAGTTCCGCCGGCGGATCAAGATCCGGCTGGACGCCGAGGGCATCGAGATTCCGTTGCCCCGCCGCATCGTTCAGGTGCATGGTGAGGATGAAGGCAATGCCGCTGCCGCGGCGGGAGCCGCCGGATGACCCTCGCCCTTCACAACACCATGTCGCGGACGGTCGAGCCTTTCCGGCCGCTGGTGCCCGGGCGGGTGACGTTCTACGCCTGCGGCCCGACTGTCTACAACTACGCTCACATCGGGAACTTCCGGACGTTTCTGTTCGAGGATCTGCTGCACCGGTGGCTGGTCGCGTCGGGCCTTGAGGTGTTCTACATCATGAACCTCACCGACGTGGACGACAAGACGATCAAGGGCGCGGGCGCTGCGGGCACGCCGCTTCGGGAGCACGTGACCCAGTTCATCGACGCGTTTCACGCCGACCGCCGGTACCTCCGCATCCGTGATGCATCCGTCTATCCCCGCGCCACCGAGTTCATCCAGCCGATGATTGCGCTGGTCGCGTCGCTCATTGACAAGGGCGTTGCCTACCGGAGCGAAGACGGATCGGTCTATTTCGCCATCGGGAAATTCCCGGCGTACGGCAGGCTCTCACGGCTCGATACCCGCGAGCTTCTGGCTGGTGCGAGTGAACGGGTCTCGACCGACGAGTATGCCAAGGACGATGCCCGCGATTTCGTGCTGTGGAAGGCAGCGAGGCCGGAGGACGAGGCAGTTGGTGCGGCCTGGGACGCACCATTCGGTCGCGGCCGGCCAGGCTGGCACCTCGAATGCTCGGCCATGGCGCTGGCACTGATCGGTGAGAAGTTTGGGGTGGACGTGCTGGACATCCACGCCGGAGGTGTAGACCTCATCTTCCCGCATCACGAAGACGAGATCGCCCAGAGCTGCGCTCATACCGGCCAGGGCGAGTTTGCCCGCTTCTGGCTCCATGGGGAGTTCATGACCCTGGGTGGCACCAAGATGTCCAAGCGGTACGGGAATTTCCTGACCGCACGGGACCTGGCCGAGAACGGGATGGACCCCGGAGCGGTCCGTCTGCTGGTGTACAACACCCACTACCGGCAGGCGCTGGACTGGAGTGACGAGGCACTGGGCCACGCGCGAGTGGGGTCGCGCCGGCTGGGAGAGTTCCGCGATCGGGTGCGGGCGGCGCCCAAGGGCGCCGAATCCGGCGCCCTGATCGAGGCCATCGAGGCATTCCGGCGAGATTTCAAGCTGGCCCTGGACGACGACCTCAACTCCCCACGCGCCTTGGCGGCGCTGTTTGGCCTGGCACGCGAGGCCAACAGGGCGCTCGACGCTGGCGACCATGTTGGAGATAACTTGTTGTCCTGCATTTCATTGGCGGAGGATGTGCTGGACGTCTTCCCGACAGGCACTGCTCGACTGACCGGCCAGTCAACCGTGGATGACGAGTTGACTGAGGAGGCACCTGCCGACCGGGAATCACGCAGTGCGTGGGCAGTGGGCTGGGCCGGTCGTCGCTTCCAGGCCCGGCTGGCCCGGGACTACGCCGAAGCAGACCGGATCAGGGCGATGCTCGAGTCGGCTGGCTTCGAGGTCCGCGACACCCGCGACGGGGTGGAGGTGGTTGCAAGACGGCAAGACGGATAGCCGCCGAGCCGCCGAGCCGCCGAGCCGCCGAGCCGCCGAGCCGCAACCCGTTGACTAGCATCAGTCTCCCCGCTATTGTGTGAGTCTGTCTTTTTCAGCCGTTTGGCTGAGGTAGCTCAACTGGTAGAGCAGCGGTTTTGTAAACCGCCGGTTAGGGGTTCAAGTCCCCTCCTCAGCTCGGTCGGGCACGCCCGGCGGATGGCGTGAGACGCAAACGCGGTACCGGTGGCGCGGCAGGTGGCAGGAATGCGGTGGGGTGGCCGAGTGGCTAATGGCAGCAGACTGTAAATCTGCCGGGCTATGCCCTACGTAGGTTCGAATCCTACCCCCACCATGACTCACGGGATTCGAGGGAATGCGCGGGTGTAGCTCAGTTGGTAGAGCATCAGCCTTCCAAGCTGAGGGTCGCGGGTTCGAGTCCCGTCGCCCGCTTGCAGTCGATGAGCAGGGCGCAGGGATCAGGGACCAGCTCGAGTAGCTCAGTCGGTAGAGCGCATC
>JAICQR010000121.1 GCA_025937755.1 Gemmatimonadales bacterium
CAGCGGCAACCGGGTGTACAAGGCCCGCGAGATCGAGCTCATCATGCTGGTGAAGCACCTCCTCTACACCGAGAAGTACACCATCGACGGCGCCCGCCAGCGGCTGGACCAGTTCCGGAAGTCGGGCGAACTCAAGGGCGAGGCCCGCCGGGCGGTCGAGTCCGAGACGGTGCAGGACCTTCGGCGCGAGCTCGATGCCGTGCTGGCGCTGCTGGAAGGGCGCTCGTGAACATCCTGGTCAGCAATGATGACGGCGTCCTCGCTCCCGGGCTCGCGATGCTGGCGGACGCATGCCGCGAGGCAGGCGATGTCACCGTGGTGGCTCCGGACCGGGAGCAGAGCGGCACGTCGCATTCGCTGACGCTGCACCGTCCGCTCCGCCCGGCGCGGCGGCCCGACGGCGCCTTCCAGGTCGACGGCACGCCCACCGACTGCGTGATGCTCGCCATCGAAGGGCTGATGCCCGAGCGCCCCGACTTCGTCTTTTCCGGGGTCAATCACGGCCCCAACATGGGCGAGGACGTGCTCTACTCGGGAACCGTGTCCGCGGCAATGGAAGGTGTCATGCTGGGCGTACCGGGCGTCGCCATCTCGTTCGCGGGTCATGATCCCGAGACGATGGCCACCTACCGCGACACCCTGGTGACCATGGTGCATCGGATCACCTCGGTCGACGAGTTTCCCGCCAACATGCTGCTCAACATCAACCTGCCGGACCGGCCGGCCGACCTGGTCGAAGGGATCCGGGTGTGCCAGCTGGGCAGCCGGTACTTCAGCGGGTCGATGACCCGGATGAAGGACCCCTGGGGCCGCGAAATCATGTGGATCGGCGGCGGCACGATCACGTGGACCGGGGGCGAGGAGAGCGACCATGCCGCCGTCGGCGCGGGCTACATCGCCGTCACGCCGCTGCAGATGGACCTCACCAACTACCGCCTGCTGGAGACCGTGCGATCCTGGCGGCTGGACTGAGCGCGCGATGACCGATGGCTACGCGGGGTACCGCGCGCAGTTGCTCGAGACGCTGCGCGCCAAGGGAATTCGTGACCTCGCGGTCCTGCGCGCGGTCGCCACGGTGCCGCGCCACCTGTTCGTGCCGGAGTACCTTTCGCACCGCGCGTATGACGATGCGGCGCTTCCGATCGGGAACGGCCAGACCATCAGCCAGCCGTGGATTCAGGCCCGGACGCTCGAGGCCATGCAGTTGACGGGCCGCGAGACGGTACTCGAGGTGGGCACTGGTTCGGGATACCAGACGGCGCTGCTGGCACAACTGGCCGAGACCGTGGTGAGCATCGAGCGCGTCCGTGCGCTGTCGGATGCGGCGCGCGCTGCCCTCGAGCGGGCCGGCATTCGCGGACCCATGCTGCTGGTCAGCGACGGCACCCTCGGCTGGCAACCGCTGGCACCATACGATGCAATAGCGGTGTCGGCGGCGTCACCCGACGTGCCCGAGCCGCTGGTGCGGCAGCTGGTGCCCGGCGGGCGGCTGGTCATTCCCATCGGCGACCTCGATCATCAGGTGCTGACGCTGGTCCGTCGCACCCAGGATGGAATGGAACGCACCAACCTCGCAGACGCCCGTTTCGTGCCGCTGATCGGTGAGCACGGCTGGGGAGAGAAGTAGGCGGCATGGAAGCCATCCGGCACTTCATCGACTTTTTCATTCACCTCGACGTGCACCTGGGTGAGATCATCACGCGCTTCGGGGCCGGCGCGTACGCCATTCTCTTTCTCATTGTCTTCTGTGAAACGGGGCTGGTGATCCTGCCGCTGCTGCCGGGCGACTCGCTCCTGTTCGCGGCGGGCGCGTTTGCGGCGCTGGGGGCGTTCGAGTTGCCGGTGCTCATGCTCCTGCTGATGATTGCCGCGATCCTGGGCGACACCGTGAACTACTGGATCGGTGCCCGGATCGGCCCGCGCGCGTTCACCGGTAACGTTCGCTTCCTGAAGTCGTCGTACCTCCAGCGCACCACCGAGTTCTACGAGCGCCACGGCGGCAAGACTATCGTCCTGGCGCGCTTCGTGCCGATCGTCCGCACCTTTGCGCCGTTCGTGGCGGGAGTCGGGCGGATGCACTATCCGCGATTCCTGCTGTACAACGTGGTCGGCGGGGTGGCGTGGGTGATGCTGTTCACCCTGGCGGGCTATTTCTTCGGCAACATCCCGGCGGTGAAGGAGAACTTCTCCCTGGTCATCCTGGCGATCATCCTGCTCTCGGTGGTGCCGATTGCCATCGAGTGGCTGAAAGCCCGGCGCCGCGCCCCCGCATGACCCGGCGGTTCCTGGTCCGGGGCAGGGTCCAAGGCGTCGGATTCCGCTGGTTCGTGTCGCGCAAGGCGGAGGAGCTCGGCATCGCCGGCCACGCCATCAATCTCGAGGACGGTTCGGTCGAGGTGGTGGCCCGCGGCGGGGAAGCGGCGCTGGCCGAACTGGCTCGGCTGCTGCAACGCGGTCCCCGGCTGGCACAGGTCAGCTCGGTGGACGCCAGCGACTTGCCGGATGACCCGGCGATCGTCGGGTTTCGGACTCACTAGTCAGGTCGCTATCTTTAAAGGTTGCGCCCCCGTAGCTCAGGTGGATAGAGCAGCGGTTTCCTAAACCGTTGGCCGGGCGTTCGAGTCGCCCCGGGGGCATCGGAGCGGGACGCAATTGGCCACCATTTCACCGAAGAGAAGGCATGAGCACCGCGAAGACCGCAGACCAGAAGCCCATCGATGCCGCCGCGCCGCGCACGGCGCCACTCCCGTCGGCCGGCGGCCGACCGGTCAATACCAAGGCGCTGATGATCCTCGGCGGCGCGCTGTTCGCCACGGCGCTCGTGGTCTGGATGGTGATCTCCAGCGGCAAGCGGAAGGAGCAGTTTGCCACTCGCGAGCTCATCAACGCCCGGGCCACCGCCGAGCAGGGCAACCTCCCGCTGGCGGCCACCCGATTCCAGACCGTCATCGACCAGTTCGCAGGTTCCGACGCCGCCCAGGAGGCCGTGATCGGGCTCAACCAGGTGCGGCTGATCAACGGCCAGTCGGACCTGGCCGCGGTGGCGCTCCGGGAGTTTCTGGCCACCAATCCAGCCCCCAAGTTCGTGGCCCCGGCCGAAGGCCTTCTGGCCACCTCGCTGGAAAACGCCGGGCAATGGGACGATGCCGCAGCAGCCTACGGCAGGGCGTTCGAGGCCACGACGGTGGACTACCTCAAGGCCGAATATCTGGTGCAGCAGGCCCGGGTTCTCAAGCTGGCCGGGAAGCAGCAGGAGGCCATTGCGGCCTACCGCCAGGTGCTCAGCGACTTCGCCGAGACGCCGGTGGCGACTGAGGCAACGGTCCGGCTGGCCGAGCTGACCCAGGGACAGCTCGGCGTCTGAGCCAAGGGGGCTCGTAAGACACGCAGCGCTGAAGTAGAGCGTGAGGTCATGCTGGCGTAGCCATTGCAACACAATCACATAGGGGCTCGGCGCATCGGTCGCCAGGCCCCTTTTCTTCGGCTCATATGGTTATGTCGTATAAGAGATGTTATGTTAAGCTGGCGTGGGGATAAGTGTGGGAAACCCAAGAATGGGCTGGATAACTCCGTGTCCCGCGCTCGGGCACTGCCCTTTCGCCGGGTATACTGGATTGTGGTGTTGGGGGGCTGTGAAAGGCCGACCTGGTCCAGATGAGCTGGCGGGAGTGAACTCGCGACCCGGCAGTTCCTCCCAGACTCCTGGTGTCCTGGACCGACCTGAATGGTTGTTGACCTGAGAAGCTGCTTGAGGTGCGGTCAGCCCGGGTAGGCGCCTTCGAACACCAGCCTGCCCTCGCCGCAGAGCCATGTGTCGCGGGATTGGGGGCCATCGATAGTGGCGCGCACCGCCAGGGGCGCCCCGCCTCGGCTCACGAATTCGGTCGGCAGTGGACGCACTCCCCAGCCTGCCAGCGCGAGCGCGGCAGCCACCGTCCCGGTGCCGCACGCGAGGGTCTCGTCCTCCACTCCGCGCTCAAAGGTCCGGATGCGCCAGCGGTGCTCGCCAGCGGGGGGCGGCGCGACAAAATTGGCATTTGCGCCCTTCGGCTGGAACGCCGAGTGGTGCCGCAGTGCCCGCCCCCGGACCCTGACATTGACCGCCTCGATGTCGTCCACCAGAACTACCAGGTGCGGCACCCCGACGGTCCCCAGCGCCATCCGGGTCTCGCCCGGCTCCAGGTCCACTCCGGCTACGTCCTCCGGCATCGTGATGCTGCCCAGGTTCAGCTCAGCGAGGTCCCCTGGTCCGGCGCAGCGGGTGCGCATGGGCCCGGCGTCGGTGAGCAGGTCCAGATCGGGTCCGGGAAACAGCTTCAGCCGGGCCGCGAGCCGGGTCGAACAGAGCGCGGCATTGCCGCACATCTCAGCCCGACCGCCATCCGCGTTGAAGTAATGCATCCGCACGGCGCCAGGACCGGCCGGCTCGAGCACGACCAGGCCGTCGCCGCCAATGCCCTCCCGTCGGTCGCAGGCCGCGCGGATGCGCTGGGCCGGCCACTGATCGACCCCATGCTTGCGGCCATCGAGGAACACGAAATCGTTCCCCGACCCGCTCATCTTGTAGAAAGCTGTCTTCACGTCGCAGTCCAGTTCAAAGCTTTCCGGCGATCGATCGCAGTCTCAGCCACCACACCATCCAGATCGCCTCCCGCACGATCTTCTTGCTCATCTTGCTCTGGCCTTCCACCCGATCGGTGAACACGATCGGGATCTCGACGATCCGGAACCCCTTCTTCCAGGCCCGGAAGCTCATCTCGATCTGGAAGGCATACCCGTTCGATTTGACCCGTTCCAGCTCCAGGCTCTCGAGCACCTTGCGGCGAAAACACTTGAAACCGCCGGTGGAGTCCTCCACCGGAAGGCCGGTGATGAACTTGGCGTACTGGTTGGCGCCCAGCGACAGCAGCAGCCGGGACATCGGCCAGTTGATGACATTCACGCCCTGGTTATAGCGGGAGCCGATTACCACATCCGCGTGCTGGATGGCCTCGATGAAGGCCGGAAGAAACTTCGGGTCGTGCGAAAAATCGGCATCCATTTCAAAGACATAGTCGTAGCCGCGCTCGAGTGCCCAGCGGAATCCCGCGAGATAGGCCCGGCCCAGCCCCTCCTTCGTACTGCGATGCAGCACGTGGAGCCGCGGCTCAGCTGCGGCCATCGCATCGGCAAGTTCCCCGGTGCCGTCGGGCGAGCCGTCGTCGATGACCAGGATCTCGAGCCTGGGATCCTGCGCCAGGATTGCGGGCGCGATCACGGGCAGGTTCTGCCGCTCGTTGTAGGTCGGCACGCATACGAGATACCGCTCGGCAACTGCCAATGCTTGCTCGGTCAGGCGCGGGTCCTCCGGCTGGGCTCGTGCGCCGGTTGCCGGCGCGGTACGGTCGCCCAAGATAATCAGGCCTTCGCTGGCGCCTTCCGGCGCAGCCAGAGCGGCACCGCGAACCAGCCGAGCACCAGAATCAGCGACGCGAGCGACACCAGCCTGCCCACGGCATAGCCGGGGCTGGTGAACTCGAGCTCCACGCGTCTGGCGCCAGGCGTGAGCGGCACGGTGATTTGCGCGTTGTTCCCCCGCTCTACCGCTACCTCGCTGCTGTCCACCTGCGCGCTCCAGCCCGGCAGCCAGTTCTCGGCCACCACCAGCCAGGTCGAACGCGGTTCCTCGCCCGCCAGTTCG
>JAICQR010000046.1 GCA_025937755.1 Gemmatimonadales bacterium
CGCGCCGACCTGTTGGCTCTCGTTGCGCCGCTGCCCGAGCGGCAGCGGACCGAGATCGTCGCGTTGTGGGATGACTATGAGGCGGCCAATTCGCCAGAGGCGCGCGCCGCCAAGGGCCTCGACAAGCTGGAGACCATCCTGCAGCACATTCAAGGAATGAACCCGGCGCATTTCGATTACGCGTTCAATCTCGAGTATGGCCAGCGATTCACATCGGCCGACCCGATGCTGGCAGCACTTCGCACGCGGATGGATCGGGAAACGTTGCGCCTCGCCGAGGAGTCAAGTCGATGACGCCAGTCAGACTTCGCCTGCTGTTGCTGCTGCTGCTCATCGTTTCGGGTGCTGGTGCCGCAAGCGCCCAGGCCGGCTATGTGGTCCTGGCACGCCACGCGGAAAAGAGTGGCCCGACCGACACCGCGAGCCTCACACCCGTGGGCCGGCAGCGTGCGACCGACCTGGCGGCGGTGCTTGCGAGCACCCGCCTCGATGCCATCATCAGCACCCAGTACACGCGCACACGCCAGACGGCGGCGCCGATCGCGGCGCAGATGTCGATCACGCCGACGATTGTAGATGGCGGTGGCCGCGTCATGGCGCACGCAGCGGACGTGGCTCGAACGATCGATGCGCTCGCTTCAGGTTCTGCGGTGCTGGTGGTGGGGCACAGCAATACGCTTGGCCCGATCATCGCCGCGCTGGGTGGGCCCAGACTGGCCGACCTGTGTGACCTGGAATATTCCACCCTGCTGGTGCTCGAGCGTCCTGCGCCGGATGCACCGTGGCGATTCATTCGCGCGAGGTATGGTGCGCCCGATCCGCCGGGAGCCGACCAGTGCCACGCGTCCGACGGATCCATGCGCCCGGGACGCTGATCCCAACACGGCGATGAGCCCGATCCTGCACGACACCAGCTCCAGCCTCGAGCGGCTGCGCGAGGCCCTCGGCGACCGGTACCGTATCGGCGAAGAACTGGGCCATGGCGGGATGGCCACGGTGTACCTGGCCGAAGACCTCAAGCACCAGCGCAGGGTCGCACTCAAGATGCTGCGCCCCGAGCTGGTTCACGCCGGCAGCGAGACAACCCGCTTCCTGCGGGAGATCCGCATCGCCGCCCAGCTCAGCCACCCATCGATCCTTCCACTGCACGACTCCGGTGCCGTCGACGGTACGCTCTGGTTCGTGATGCCCTACGTACGGGGCGAATCGCTGCGCGCGAAGTTGCAGCGCGAGCAACGACTTCCCACCGAGCAGGCGGTGCGGATCGGCATCGCGGTGGCGCGGGCGCTGGACTACGCCCATCGGCAGAACGTGGTACATCGCGACATCAAGCCGGAGAACATTCTGCTGCACGAGGGTCAGGCAGTGGTCGCCGATTTTGGCATCGCGCGGGCCATTACCGAGGCGGCCAGCGACAACGTAACCGAGCGAGGGCTCGCCATGGGCACGCCGGCCTACATGAGTCCCGAGCAGATCGGTGCCGAGCGCGACCTGGACGGGCGGAGCGACATCTATGCGCTGGGCTGCGTGCTCTATGAGATGCTGGCTGGCGCGCCTCCATTCGCTGGGCCGAGCCTCCGGCCGGTCACCCACCGCCACCTGGCGGACCCGGTCACACCACTGCGCAACACCCGGCCCACGGTGCCGCCATCGGTGGAACGGGCCGTGCTTCGGGCCCTGGCAAAGGACCCGGCTGATCGCTTTGCCACCGCCGACGAACTGGCCCAGGCGCTGGCCGCTCCGGCCTCACCAGGGGCGGTCGCTCCTCCCGATAACCGTTCGCTGGCAGTGCTTCCCTTCGTGAACGCCAGCGCGGAGGCCGACACCGAGTACCTGAGCGACGGCATCACCGAGGAATTGATCAACGCCCTGGCCAATGTCGGCCGGCTCCAGGTGACACCGCGCACGGCGGTCTTTCCCTTCAAGGGCAGCACCGAGGGTGGGCAGGCGATCGGGGCGCGCCTCGGCGTCGAAAGTGTGCTCGATGGGTCGGTGCGACGAGCGGGCGGCCGCCTTCGCATTACGGTGCAGCTGACCGACGTCCACGACGGGAGGCTGATCTGGTCCGAGCGCTTCGATCGCGAAATGGGAGACATCTTCGCGCTGGAGGAGGAACTGGCGCGCACCATTGTTGCCGTACTGCGGATCCGTTTCCTTGGCGAGTTGACCGATCCGGTGCCGAAGCGCTACACCGACGATGTGGACGCGTACAACCTCTACCTGATGGGCCGGTTCGCGTGGAACAAGCGGACCCCGGAAGGCACGGCCGAGGCCATCCGTCACTTTGAGGCCGCCATTGCGCGCGATCCGGAGTACGCGCTCGCCTATACCGGCCTGTCCGACAGCTACGCGCTGGAAGTGGACTACCGCGGTGCGCCCGTCACTGACGGTTTGCGTCGCGCGAAGGAGGAGGCTCTCCGGGCCCTGGCGCTGGACGACAGCCTGGCCGAAGCGCACACCTCGCTGGCCTGGGTCACGTTCATCCATGACTGGGACTGGGAGGCAGCCGGGCGGCAGTTCGCTCGGGCCATCGAGCTCAACCCCCGATATGCCTCCGCCCGACAGTGGCATGCCTGGTATCTCATGGCCATGGGCCGGACTGACGAAGCGATCAGTGAGTCACGGCTGGCCCAGGAACTCGACCCCACCAGCATGTCGATCCGGCGCTCCGTCGGATGGCTGCTCCAGTATGCCCGCCGGTGGGAAGAGTCGGTGGCGCAGCTTCGCTACGCGGTGCAGCTCAATCCGAGCCAGGACGAAACGCTCTGGGCCCTGGGTGTCTCGCTCATGGAGATGGGAGCACTGGACGAGGCCCAGCGAGTGCTGCGCGAGTCGGAAGCCCTCACCATCGCCAATTACCACGCGTATGCATCGCTCGGCCGGCTGGCGGCTCGCCGGGGTGATATGGCGGAGGCGAAAGCACGAATGGCGCACCTGAAGGAGATCGCGCAGAGTTCGTACGTGAGCCCCGTCGATTTCGCGCGACTGGCGATCGGCCTCGGCGATCATGACGAGGCATTCGAGTGGATCGGCAGGGCGCATGCCGAGCGGCGGGGCTGGCTGGCGTATCTGCGCGTGGAGCCGCTGGTCGATCCGCTGCGCGGAGACCCGAGATTCACCCAGTGGTTGCGGACCATGCGATTGGACTAGTTGCAGGAACGGGGTAGGTTAGTGACTCCTGCCTCGAACGCGGTTGAGTACTCCCTGAGCGCGGGTCCCATCCGGGCCCGCGCCGGTCATCCTCCTTTCCGGAGCGATCCATGGAACTCCTCCTGCAACTCCTCGCTGGTGCTGTTGGCGGCAACGTGGGTGGCGCGCTCGCCAAGGCGAGAAGCCTCGGCCCGTTGATGAACACCATCCTGGGCGCTGTTGGCGGCCTCGGCGGCGGACAGCTCGCTGGTACGGCGATGGGCGGTGGGACTGCAATGCAGCTTTCGTTGTCCGCCGTGCTCGGCGCGCTGCTTCCCATGATCGGCGCCATGCTCAAGAAGAAGGCGGCGTAGGGCAGTCCGGATGGACCGGGACCGCGAACTGCTCCGGCATTTCCTGGCGGCGATTGCCTATCGCTTCCAGAAGGCAGTTCGCGGTGCCCCTCCGCACTATCCCGAATTCCATGCCGGCCATGAGGCACGCACTCCTGTTGAGCTGGTCCGGCACATGACCAGTCTCATGGGCTATACCTGCACCTTTTTCCGGGGCGGGTCGTATCCAATGCATCCCGAGCCTCTCCTCACCTTCCAGGCAGAGGTTGAGCGCTTTCACGAGCAGCTGCAGCAGGTTGCCACGGAGCTGGAGGGAGCCGGGTTCAGGGAGATCTCGCCGGAGCAGTTGCTGCAGGGTCCCTTCGCCGACGCCATGACACACGTGGGACAACTGGCGATGCTCCGACGACTGGCGGATGCGCCGGTTCCGCCGGAGAATTTCATTCACGCCCGGATCGACGGCGCGCACCTGGGCGCCGATCAGGCTGCGCCAGCCAGCCCCGACGAGCACTGGCCTGAGCGCCCGAAATAGCTCCAGCAGCCCGGCCCGCTCGCATACACGTGGCGTCAACTCTCCAGTGAGCTTTCAGATGACCCGCCTGGCAACACTGACGTTGGTGGCCGCGTGCGGCTGCGCGGCTCCGGTCCCGCAGGAGGTGGCGCCAGCCATCGTGTTCCGGATCGACCTCGACCGAAGCGGTGTGGACTTTCCGGTATACCGGATTCCGGCGCTTGCGGTCAGCAACGCCGGCACGCTCATCGCTGCGTACGACGGCCGTCCGTCCATGGCGGATGTGCCCAGCCCCATCGCGTTGCTGGTCCGGCGGAGCACCGACGAAGGCCGGACCTGGCTGCCGCGCCAGGCGGTGCGGGCTGGCCCGGCGCCAGCAGGATTTGGCGATCCCAGCCTCCTGGTCGATCGCGTCACTGGACGAATCTTCCTCTTCCATGTCGCGTCGATGCGGCAGGGATTCTCGGGGTCGGCCACCGGCACGGATGAGACCGATCCCGACGTGTTGCAGGCGGACCTGAGCTGGTCGGACGACGACGGTGTGACCTGGGCCCACCGCCGGATCACTGCAGCCATCAAGGATCCTGCGTGGGGCGGAATCTTCGCCGCGTCGGGCCAGGGGATCCAGCTCGTGGAAGGCACGCATGCGGGCCGCCTGCTGCAGCAATACGTCATCCGCCACGACGGGAAAAACTTTGGTGCCAGCGCCTACAGCGATGACCACGGCGTCACGTGGCAGATGGGTGCGCCGGCAGGTCCTGGCGTGGATGAGAACAAGACGGTGGAACTTTCCGACGGGCGGGTGATGCTCAACAGCCGCGCAACCCCCCACCGGTTGATCGCGTGGTCGGAAGACGGCGGGCTTCACTACGCAGGCCTGCGGCCTGACAGCCAGCTGGTGGATCCGGGCAACAACGGCGCCATCATCCGGACGGCACCGCGCCGCCTGGCGATCAGCCACACCGCGCATCCGAACGAACGCCGCAACCTGGTGGTGCAATTGTCCTGCAATGATGGCCAGACCTGGTCACCCGGCGGGGTCGTCGAGTCAGGTGCGGCCGGATACTCCACGCTGGTGGCGTTGCCCGGTGGCGACATCGGTGTGCTGTACGAGCGCGGCACGTACGAGGCAATCACGTTCGCGCGGTTCACACCTGTCTGGCCGGATGGGTGTTCATGAGCGACGCCGTACGCGCCGATATCCTGGCTTTCCAACGCGCGGCACGCGCGCTGGAACCAGGCACGTCGAAGCGCAAGATGCTTCGGAATGCTGTAGCCGCCGCGGGCGAGCGATTCCTGCGACGCATCGGCACGGCGAAGGCCTGGGAGGAGCCGGTACAGCACGGGGCCGGGCTGCTGGATGCCGCGGTCGGCGAGCGAGGCATTCCGCTGAAGCGGGCGATTGCGCTGCTGGAACGCGAGGTGATCGCACCAGGACTCAACCCCGCGTCGGGTGGACACCTGGCGTACATCCCCGGCGGCGGCATTTATCACTCGTCGCTGGCCGATTACCTGGCGGCCGTCACCAACAAGTACGCCAGCGTGCACTTCGTTGGTCCCGGCGCGGTCCAGATGGAGAACATGCTGGTGCGGTGGACCGCGGACCTGATCGGTTTTGGGGCCGAAGCCGGCGGCGCAATCCTCTCGGGCGGCAGCATCGCGAACCTCTCCGCCCTGGCGACGGCGCGTGACGCGCATGGCCTGACGGGCGCCGAGTACGCGTCGTCGGTGGTGTACCTCACTTCGCAGGCGCATCATAGTGTCGAGAAGGCGCTGGACCTCATCGGGCTGCGCGAGGCCCAGCGCCACCTGGTTCCAATGGACGAGGGGCATCGGATGCGCCCGGACGCGCTGGAGCGCGCCATCGCCGAGGACCGGGCCCGCGGCGCGAGGCCATGGCTGATCGTCGCGGCAGCCGGCACCACCGACGCCGGCGCGGTCGATCCGCTCGACGCGATAGCTGACCTGGCCCAGCGCGAAGGATGCTGGCTGCATGTGGACGCCGCGTATGGCGGCTTTTTCCTGCTGACCGAACATGGACGCGCCGCACTGGCGGGCATCGGCAGGGCCGATTCGGTGGTGCTCGATCCGCACAAGGGACTCTTCCTGCCCTATGGCTGCGGCATGCTGGTGGCGAGGGACGCGAGGCTGCTGGCGCGGACCCACGGCCACACCGGCCATTACATGCAGGACGCCAACCGCGACATGACCGACCTGTCGCCGGCCGAAGTGTCCCCGGAACTCACCAAGCACTTCCGCGCGCTTCGCATGTGGCTGCCCCTGATGCTGATTGGTGTCGCACCGTTTCGTGCGGCACTCGAGGAGAAGCTTCTGCTGGCGCGCTATGCCGCCCGGCAGCTGGCAGGGCTCGGTTTCGAGGTGGGACCGGCGCCCGACCTGTCGGTCGTCACCTTCCGCTGGGCACCGGCCGGCGTCGATCCGAAGCGGCTCGATCAGCTCAACCAGATGATTGTCGATGGCGTTCGACGCGACGGCAGGGTATTCATTTCTTCCACCATGCTGGACGGCCGCTATACGATGCGGCTCGCGATACTCTCGTTCCGCACCCATCTTCGAACAGTGGACCTCGCGCTACGTGTGCTGCAGGAGCAGGTCGCGTCAGCGGGCGGCCTGCCGGCCGCCCCTGATTAATATCCATCATGACCATTCGCCTGCTTCTGGCCATCCTGCACCTGCTCGCGCTGGGGGTGGGGATGGGCGCCGTATTCGCCCGGGCCCGCGGGCTTCGCAAGCCGCTGGACGTCGATGGAGTGCGCCGGGTGCTCAGGGCCGACGCCTGGTGGGGCCTCGCCGGGTTCCTCTGGATCAGCACCGGCCTCGCGCGCCTGTTCATGGGCACCGAAAAGGACACCTCGTACTACTACGCCAACCATCTGTTCCTCGGCAAGATGGGGCTGCTGGCGGTGCTGCTGGTGCTGGAGGTGATCGCAGTGGTTGCGCTGGGCAGGTGGCGCAGGAGCCTGTCGGGTGGTGCTGTTCCAGACACATCTGCCGCCAGCCGACTGGCCATCATCAGCGATGTCCAGCTGTTGCTGGTGGTGCTCATGCTATGCCTCGCGGCGGGCATGGCTCGGGGCTTGGGCACCATGGCCGGCTGAGCCCATTGAACCTGGAGCGGTTTCAGACGGCGCGGCTCAGGGCCGAGCGGCTCTCGGCGGCGCACCTGCCGCAGCTGCAGCACATGGACCGCGATCCACAGGTCATGACCTACCTGGGCGGCGTGCGCGATGATGCCGGCCTCGAGGCCTACCTCGAGCGCAACCTGGCCCACTGGGACCAGTTCGGGTACGGCGTGTGGGTGCTCCATGCGCTCCAGGGCGGCAACTTCGCCGGACGCGCGGTCCTGCGGCACGTCGATGTGGATGGGCGGGATGAAGTGGAGGTGGGGTATGGCTTCCTGCCGGCGTACTGGGGACAGGGACTCGCCACCGAGATCACCCATGCCTGCCTGCGGATTGCACGGGACGACGTTGGCCTGAGGTCAGTCGTGGCCCTGGCGGCGATGGACAATGCTGCTTCCCGGAAGGTGCTCGAGAAGGCAGGCCTCCGGTTCGACCGCCAGGTGCAGCACGTCATCGGCCCCCATGCCCTGTATCGCATCGACTTCGCCCCCGCAAGCGGCTGACTGCATGGCTACCCATACCAAGTCCATTCGCGAGAAGCCCGCCAGGTCCGATGGCCGCCGGATCCTGGTTGACCGGCTCTGGCCCCGCGGCCTGTCGAAGGAGAAGGTGGCCATCGACTTCTGGGCCAGGGACGTCGCGCCCTCAAACGAATTGCGAAAGTGGTACAGCCACGACCCTGCGAAGTGGGACGAGTTTCGCCGCCGCTACTTCGCCGAGCTGGACGCCAACGAGGAAGGCATGGCCGAACTTCGTTCTCACATGGGCAAGGGCGCCGTGACGCTGCTCTTCGGCTCGCGCGAGGCCCGGCTCAACAACGCCACCGCGCTGATCGAGTACCTGAAAGCCCGACGCTGAGTCCCTGACCGGAGTCACTCATGTTCGTTGGACACCTGGCAGTTGCGTTCATCGGCAAGCGAGCGGCGCCGTCGGTGTCGCTGGGCTGGCATATGGCTGCCGTCACCGCACTCGACCTCATCTGGCCCTTCCTGCTGCTTGCCGGCGTCGAAACGGTGACTATCCAGCGCGGAGCCACGGCCTTCACGCCGTTGGTCTTCGACTCCTACCCCTGGAGCCACAGCCTTGTGATGTCGGTCTTCTGGGCCGCTGTCCTCTACGGGCTGGCTCGCTGGCGCGGTGCATCGAAACAGGCGGCCAGGGTGCTGGGCATCCTGGTGGTGAGCCACTGGGTGCTGGATTTCGTCTCCCATGCGCCGGACATGCCGCTGTGGCCGGGCAGCTCGCCCCGCTTCGGCCTGGGGCTGTGGAACTCGATCCCCGCGACTCTCGTCGTGGAAGGACTGCTGTGGGTCGCGGGAATCACCGTCTATCTGAAGCTCCGTCGGCCGCTTCGCTGGCAGGGCGTGCTGGCCTTCTGGTCGTTCGTGGCGGTCTGCACGTTGATGTGGGTTGCGGGGCCCTGGTCGCCGCCACCACCCTCGGTGAGGTCACTGGCGTGGTTTGCGCTGATCGGATGGCTGGTGATCCCGTGGTCGGCCTGGGCCGACCACCACAGCGCTCCACGTCAGGTGGCCTGAAGTCATCCCGCTTGCCGGGACCGGTCCGGCAGGTAGAATTGGGCTGTCCCGTTCCTGTCCCTACTGACACTTCCCGCGCCGGAGCAGCATCATGAAAGCCTTCCTTGCATCGATCACCGCCGCAGCCGTGCTGGTGGCGCCTGCGTGCGCACAAAGCCAGGCGGCTGCCCCCACGACCAATCCCGCCTTCGCCACCGCCACCGGAATGTGGAAGGCCATGACTGGCCACTTCACCACCGCGGCCGAAGAAGGCTCCGACTCGCTCTACGCCTATCGTCCCGTTGAGGGTGTGCGATCCTTCGGCGAGCTGGTGGGCCATGTGGCCGGCGCGCAGTACATGTTCTGCGCGATGGCGCTGGGCGAGAAAATTCCTGACGAGGGCGCGGTAGAAGAGTCCGCGAAGTCCAAGGCCGAGCTGGTGGCGGCACTGAAAGCCTCCACCGAGTACTGCAACCGGGCGTACGCGCTGTCGCCGGCCGAACTGGATGCGCCGGTTACGATCTTCGGGCAGGAGAGCACCCGGATGGGTGCACTGGTCATGAACAGCAACCACAACGGCGAACATTACGGCAACATGGTGGTGTATCTCCGGCTGAACGGGATCGTGCCGCCGTCGAGCCGGCGAGGGATGTAGCACCAAGTGAGAAGTGAGAAGTGAGAAGGGCGGCCTCGGGGCCGCCCTTCGCTTATTTTGCGAACATGACCAACCCATTTGCTGAACGAGTCCGTGCGGCGTCGGCCCTGCTCGAGGACATCGTAGCCGATCGCGGACTGCTGGCGCAACTGAATCCCGAGGACCGCAAGAGGCTGCTGGACTCGGCGGCGCTGGTATATCACCCCGACGCAGCCGCCCGCCGGCAGCTGGTGAAGGCCACTGTCCGCCGGCGCAAGGCCGAGCGGGTGGAGCGCGAGGAACAGGCGCGATCGGCCACGGGCATCCGCGCCCTGCGGCGGCAGGCAGTTTTCACCACGCCCAATGTCTTCCCGCCCGAGGACTTCTCGCCAGACGATATTCCGCCGACGGACGACCAGTCGTCCCAACTCGAGCGGCAACACTGCTACGTCTGCAAGCAGGATTTCACCGAGCTGCATCACTTCTACGACCAGCTCTGTCCCTCGTGCGCGGCGTTCAACTTTGCCAAGCGCACCGAACTGGCCGACCTGCGCGGACGGGTGGCGCTGCTGACCGGCGGCCGGGTGAAGATCGGCTATCAGGCGGGGCTCAAGCTGCTTCGCTGCGGCGCCGAGCTGATCGTGACCACGCGCTTCCCGCGGGATTCGGCGGCGCGCTACGCCCAGGAGCCGGACTTCAGCGAATGGGGCGACCGGCTCCACATCTACGGGCTGGACTTGCGGCATACGCCCAGCGTGGAAGCCTTCTGCCGGGTGCTGTTCGACAGCCGGGACCGGCTCGACTTCATCATCAACAACGCCTGCCAGACCGTGCGCCGCCCTCCAGCCTTCTACGAGCACATGATGGAGGAGGAGACCTCATCGCTCTCGGCCATGCCGCCGGCGCAGCGCAAGCTGCTGGGCGAGTACGAGGGTCTCCGAGGGTACCATCTGCTGCCCGAGGCGCAGGACGTGACCGAGAAGGGCACTGCGATATCGCGCACGGCGATCGGCGCCGCTGCCGGCCTCACCCATGCCGCGCAACTCTCGCAGGTGGCGCTGCTGCCGGAAGAGCGGCAGGCGCAGAAGGACCTGTTCCCGGAGGGCCGGCTGGATCAGGACCTGCAGCAGGTGGACTTGCGGGGCAGGAACTCGTGGCGGCTGCTGCTGGCGGAGGTGTCGTCGGTCGAGTTGCTGGAGGTGCAGCTGGTCAATGCGGTGGCGCCGTTCATCATCAATGCCCGGCTCAAGCCGCTCATGATGCGCGCCCCGGAGCAGGACAAGCACATCGTCAACGTGTCAGCGATGGAAGGGCAGTTCTACCGGAACTTCAAGACCACGCGGCATCCCCATACCAACATGGCCAAGGCCGCGCTCAACATGATGACCCGCACGTCGGCCACCGACTATCACGGTGACGGAATCCACATGAACAGCGTGGATACCGGCTGGGTGACCGACGAAGACCCGGCGGTACTGGCCGAGCGCAAGGTCATCGAGCACCGGTTCCATCCGCCGCTGGACATTGTCGATGGCGCCGCGCGCATCGTCGACCCCATCATCGCCGGCTTCAACACCGGCGAGCACATCTGGGGACAGTTCCTGAAGGACTACAAGCCGACCGACTGGTAGATGGTGTGTCAGCGGGCTGCTGGGAGCCGCCCCTGATGCTATTGCCGGACCCAGGTGGGGCGCAGGTCGGTGGTGGCGACACTGACCGCCGAGACCACCGCATCGTCGTACGCTGCCGCGCGATCACGCATCGAGACGCTGGGTCCGCCACCGGTCAGGGTGACGCGCCCGGTGGTGCGGTCGGCCGCGGCGCTGGAGCGCCACAGGGTGCCGCCGCTTTCCGTGGAGACCAGTTTCACCGAGAGTTCCACGGTGATGCCGCTGCGAACCGAGGCCTGGCTCAGGCTGATGCTGCCGCTGGGCTTCTGTTCCGAGATTGCCAGCTCGCCCATGAACGCCACCGGTACACCACGCAGGGCGAGCGCGTCCAGCGCGGTATCCGCCGGACCGAGCTCGAGCACTTCGACACCCAGCTGGTTCGCGAGCACGGTTTCGGTCAGCTGCCGGGTGGCCAGGGTCGCCAGGGCCGTGTCGGCAGAATGGGAGTCAAACGTCACCACAGCCACTCGGCCGTAGCGGTGCAGGTCCAGCCGCGCAGGAACTTGCGCGTACTTCGCGGAGCACGCCAAAAGGACAACGGCGCCGCAAATAGCGGCCATCGAGGCCAGTTTGCGCGACATCTTGACGTCCCTGATCTGGAGGTAGATGCTGCATGTGCAATACACGGGCCGAAGGGGAGGCGAGGGCCGAATCCGCCGGGAGCGGGACGGTGGGAGGGTGAGTCCGGGGCGCGCCATTGCACTTGGCGGGCTCACCGTGGGGGCGCTGGATGCGCTCGACGCGATCATCTTCTTCGGCATCCGGGGTGTCTCCGCCCGGCAGATCTTCCAGGGCATCGCCGCCGGTTTGCTGGGGCCATCGGCGCGTGCAGGCGGGATCGGGACGGTGCTGGTTGGAGTCGCCGTCCATTTCCTGATTGCGACTGTCATCGTTGCGGTGTATTGCCTTGCCAGCCGGAAGCTGCCGCAGCTTCGGAGGCGGGTTCTGCTCTGGGGCCCGATTTACGGAATCCTGGCGTACCTTTTCATGAACGAAGTGGTCATCACGCTCCGATTCGGGCAGCAGCCGCTGCCGCCCTTGCCGGTGCTGCTGAACGGGTTGCTTATTCACATGTTCGGCGTGGGGCTGCCGTCGGCCCTTTTCGCGCGTGCCGTCGAGTGGCAGGGCGCAGGGCGTAAAGCGTAGGGCCTGCCGGTCAGCGCCGGCCGATGGCTCCGGTCCGGAGTTCGTCGTGCGAGGCGGGACGGAATACGAGGTCGAACGCGAGAAACACGGTCTTGGTGAAGGGGTAGAGCAGGAAGGGCATCACCAGCATCAGCGCACCGCCGCCCCACAGCAGCAGCTCCCATGGCGGGCTGGGCCACGTGGCGACCATGACCGTGACAAAGATCGTGGCGAAGACCAGTTCGGAGGCGATGATGTTGAACATGTAGGAGCCCACCTGGTATCCGTCTTCGCCCCGTTCCAGTGCGATGCCGCAGGTGGGACAGCGGTGGTTGAACGTGAGCCACGTGGCGAACAGGCCGCTGCCGCCGCAGTTGGGACACCGACGACGGACTGCGCGCCAGAAGAGCAGGGCAACCCGGCGAATCGAGAGCTGCATGCCCAAATCTAGCCGATCCATGAGGGACTCGGTGGACCGCACTCGCCGGAGCCTGCGGCGGGTGGCCGGTGTCGGAGCGATTCTGGGCTGGGCGGCGCTGCTGCTGCAGTTCTGGCTCACCATGCAGCGCTCGGTTGCAGCGGGCGGAAGCATGCTCGACGGCGTCGCGACCTACCTCGCGTATTTCACCATCCTGACCAACGTCCTGGCTGCTATCACGCTCTCGATCGCTGCCCGTCCGGCCCCGGCCGGGGCCAGGGGATTCTTCCGCCGGGCATCGGTGCGCACCGGGATCGCGCTCAGCATGCTCGTCGTGGGTATCGTGTACAACCTGTTGCTGCGCGGGCTGTGGGAGCCGCGCGGATGGCAGCTGGTCGCCGACGTCGTGCTGCACGATCTTATGCCAGTGGTGTTCGCGGGATTCTGGCTGCTGGCGGTGCGAGGCGCGGGACTGGAGTGGCGCGACCTTCCCCGCTGGCTGCTCTATCCGGTGGCGTACTTTGTGTATGCTGTCACCCGTGGTGGACTCACCGGCTCGTATCCTTATCCCTTCATCGATGTAGCCAGCCTTGGGCCCGCAAGGGTACTGTTCAATGCCGTCGCAATGCTGGTCGGGTTTGCGGCGCTGGGCGCGGTGCTTGTCATGATCGACCGGCTCCGATTCGAGGCGCGCGCCGCGAGTGTCCAGGCCTGAGCATCGAGCCGCATCATCCGCCGGGGGTATTCCATGTTCTTTCGATTTCCCGTTCTCCTGCTGCTCGGGATCGTGGCCACCGCGTGCGCCAGGCAGCAGGACAGCGAAGGCATCGCAGCCGACTCGGCCACGACCGATACGCTGGCCGCATCGGGGGGCACGATGCCATCGCTGTTCGACATCACCTGGTACCTGACCGAGCTCAACGGCCAGGCCCCACCG
>JAICQR010000082.1 GCA_025937755.1 Gemmatimonadales bacterium
ATGAACTCGGACGGGACAGCGCGCGGCTGTATGCCTACTCCGCCGCGGGCAGGATCGCCGCGACCTGCGGCATCATGATGCGGGCAATCTGCTGGGCCAGCGAATCGGGCTGGGTGATACGGCCGTCACCGAGCGGTATCACGATGCGGACCAGGGCTTCCTCCGTGCGGCCCGTCAAGGCGGCATCGCGGAGCAGGTCCCACTTCACGGCATACTCACTCGACGCCACCCGGCCCCGCCCCTGGTACCAGTAGTACACCAGCGCGCGGACATCCTTGTTGGCCAGTTCGTAGCGATTGACCAGCGCGGTATCGTTGCCCACCACCACCGGCTCGCGGCTGGAGGCCAGCGCCTCCCAACCCGCGCCCGGCAGGCAGTTTCGGGGCGAGTGAATGGTCCGGCCCTGGGTCTGCTGTTCGTAGTAGCCCACATACACCGAGAACGCCGGTACCGTGTCGGCATCGACGAATGTGCGGAGCGAGTAGTGCGACATGCCGGCCACGGCCTGCTCGTCATCGCTGATGACCTGGTCGTAGCCGGTGAAGCCGGCGATCTCACGGGGCAGGGAATCGAGGTCGCCCCGCAGCGGCATGGCCACCTGCCGCTGCACGCTCAGCAGCAGCAGGCAACCGAAGCTGAAGCAGCCGGCCGGGGCCCAGCGGTGCCAGTTACGCATTGGCGTTCCTCCCCAGGAAACGGTTCTCGATCCCGCTCGCGGCCCAGGCCAGCAGCCCCAGGATGCCGAACGCCACCACGAACAGCAGCCATCCCTCTGTCATGTGCATGAAGCCGTCACCCAGCTTCGGGTCCACGAAGTAGACCAGGAACCCGGTGAAGAATACCCGGACGGCGTTGATGAGGATGGCGACGGGGATGGCGAGGAGCAGGAGTACGACGCGGCTGATGGGATGGCGGAGCCAGAGCCCGCCCACCATGACGCCGAGCGCGGTAAGCGCGGTAAGCGAGCGAAGCCCGCTGCATGCCTCGGTGACGAAGAGCTGGTGTCCCGGCAGCGCTATGACGTTGCCCGAGAGCCGCACCGGGATGTCCCGCATCTCGAGCAGGGCTGCGCCCATCTTCGAGGCCTGGAACTGGAGCGGCAGCGCCAGGGTGGTGGTGATGAGGGCCGGCCAGGGAATGGACAGCGCCAGCAGCGCGAACGGCAGCCACCAGTGCAGCAGCTGCTTCCAGCCCCAGGCGAAGATCACCAGGCCGGCCAGCGCGCCCACCATAGACATGCGCATGGTGAACACTTCGGCCGCGAGCCCGGAGAGATACCGCAGGATGACTGCGCCCAGCAGGATGGCGATGCCCCAGCCGATGGCAGGTGCGCGATCCGGGCGCAACCCGCGCTTCCACGCCTGCCAGATGGCGATGGGCGCCAGCAGCAGCCCGTGCCCGGCCTCCGGGTTGTTCCACCAGTCGTTGACCAGCAGCTGCGCCGGCTTGAGGAACAGCACCACGAAGGCGATGGCGGCAACGGCCCACGGAATCAGCACCGCGGGCCGCGCGGCAATGCTGCCGAAGATCGGGAACGGCTTTGCCGGTGCGGTCACGGGATCACCAGCCCCCGCGCCGGAACAGCATTACCGGGATGGTCTGGAACATGATCTTGAGATCCTCGAGCACACTCTGCTTGCGGATGTACTCGAGGTCGTAGGTGACCTTGGTCCGCACGTCCTCGATCGACCGGTCGTAGTGATGGTTGATCTGGGCCAGCCCCGTGATCCCCGGCTTGGCGCGCTGCCGCAGCGGGTACTCGTGGATGTGCTCGCGCAACTGCCGGAAGATAGTGGGACGCTCCGGACGCGGGCCGACCACGTTCATCTCGCCCTTGAGGACGTTGACCAGCTGGGGCAGCTCGTCCAGCCGGTACTGCCGGAGGTAGCGCCCGATCCAGGTGACCCGCGGGTCGTTGTGCTGGGCCCAGACTGCGCCACTGCCGTTCTCCGCCTGTACCGTCATCGTGCGAAACTTGTAAATCCGGAACGGCTTGCCCCCGACATCCTCCAGCCGTCGCCGGTTGTGGCTGTCGGGGCCGCCGTCCCGGCGGTCGAGACCCACCCGCGTCTGGGTGTAGATGACCGGGCCCTTCGACGTGAGCCGCACCAGCAGCGCCACCAGCAGCAGTACCGGCGCGGTCAGGATCAAGCCGATGAGGGCCACGACGAAGTTCACCGCCCGGCGCGCGCCTTCCGTGCGCTCCAGCACCACCGGCTGGCCGGTCTGCTCCGGCACCAGCACGGTGGGCGTCGACGCACGGGGCTGGCGTGCCCGCGCCGGTGCATGCTGCACACCGGGGTAGCTCACGCTGGCATCCCTCGCGACAGGCTGCTCAGAAGATCCGAGTGGCAAAATAGATTCCCGTAAAGACCCCGGTGATGAGCCCGACGGTCTGCAATGCACCGCGCAAACCACCCGGCCTGTTGCCTACGAAGAACTGATCCCCGCCCTGCACACCAAGCTGATCCACCGACGTGCCGGCGGCAAAGGCAAGCGCCATCTCCTCTTCCTCGAGGACCACGAGTTCTCCTCGTCGCAGTTCGACCTTGTTGACGTCGCCCTGGTTGCCCGGTCCGCCCGCGACCATCACCACCTGCGACGCGGGCATCTGGGCGGGCACGGTGTAGAAACCTGGCGCGCCGACCGCGCCCAGCACCGCGACCCGCACCAGTGCCACGGCATCCACCTGCGGGTTCCGTACGTACTGGGCAATCTTCTGCGCCATGAACGGCTGGAGCTCGGAGCGGAGCACGCCCTTGACCGAGAATTCCGGAATGTTGGGGAGGAGCAGGGTCTGGCCGGCCCGGACCGTGAACGTGTCGGTCAGGGTGGATTCTTCGATGACGGAGAGTGCAACCAGATCGCCCGGCTTGAGGTCGCCGTTGGTGAGCCGGTTCTGAAGCGCGGCGCGTGCCTCAGCGTCAGTCTCGGTGGCCACCTGACTCTCGAGTTCCGCGCGGCTCGCCATGGCGCGACCAGTCCGACCGGGAACCGAGTCCTGGGCGGCTACGGTGGCGGGCGCCAGCGAGAGCAGGCTGCAAGCGAAGATCAGGATCAGGCGGCGCATGGCACTCCTGGTCGAAGGCAAGACAAAGTTCGTCATGCAAGATATGCGCTCAGCGCAGCAGGCGCGTGACGCAGCGCACGCGAACAAGTATCGAATGGGTCAATCTCCGGCGTCGGATGATTCGGCCGGCAGCAGTCGGGTCCTCGGCACCAGCAGGTGGTCGGGCTCCTCGCCCAGACCAAAGCTGGCCAGCCGATGGAGGAATCCTCGCCGATCAGCGGCCGTCTCGCCCCTCCTGGGCCGAGCGGCTGGCTGGTCTGCCGATTCCGCCTCCGGGGCGGCTTCGGGTACTGGGTCATTGCTCTTCACGATCCACTCCTCCCAATCGCCGTTTCAGCTACAGCTTTTCGGGTGCATCTCACTTCAAGGATGGCGCCGCAATGGGAAGTCGCGATACGAGACGAGTAGCAATGGGTGACATGCTTGTAAGATAATGCAGGTAAACGACTTAAGACGCTGGGGGAAGACCGGGCTTGCCCCCGCCGTTCGAATCACAGCCGTTGCCCGTGGCCAACAGGTGCCGCGTGCTTGCGTCACTGGCACCCGGACCACGTCGATGGCGTGGCGGCCAAGTGTGGCGCCGTGACATCGAATCGCTGTCGAGATTCCGGGCAGTATTATGCCAAACCCTTGATTGACAATCTCTTGGCCTGCGCGCAGCTTTTCGCACGACTCCTGCATAACGGCCCCAGCCACGACTACGCACAGGCGCTTTTGTCTGCGGTCCTGGTTCCCCGCTGCACCCTTCAGATGAAGGAAGTCATGGCAGAGCGAGACACCAATACCCAGCAGCCGCTAGTGTTGGTGGCCAACGACCAGGAATGGTCGGCGCGGTCGCTCGAAAGCATTCTGGCGCCCAATGGCTATGCCGTGATCCGGGCCTACACCGGAAGGCAAGCGCTTGAGCGCATGCGCCAGGCCCAGCCGGACCTGGTGATTCTCGACGCCCAGTTGCCGGACATGCACGGCTTCGACATCTGCCGTGCGCTGCGCAGCGACTCCCGCTTTGGCCCCACCACTCCCATCATCGTCACCACCTCGGGACCTTCCGGACGGGCCCAGCGGCTTGAGGCATACCGCGCCGGCGCATGGGAGTTCCTGGGGCAGCCGCTGGACGGCGAGTCCCTGCTCCTTCGCATGCGCACCTTCATCCAGTCCAAGATGGAAGTCGACCGGTTGCGCGAGGAATGTCTGGTGGATGATGCGAGCGGCTTCTACAACATGCGCGGACTGGCTCGACGGGCCCGGGAGCTCGGCTCCGAGGCTCAGCGCCGTCACCAGCCCCTGGCATGCGTGGTGTTCACGCCCGACGCTGCCGACCAGCTCGATGCCGAGGCCCAGGATCGCGTAGCCGAGCGGGTGGGACTGGTGTTCCGGGAGTCGGGCCGGATGTCGGATGCGGTGGGACGGTTGGGCGCGTCCGAGTTTGCCGTCATCGCACCTTCCACCGACGCCGTGGGCGCCATGCAGCTGGTCGAGCGAATCGGCAGCTCGCTGGCTGCCGCGTCAGTGCCGATCGGCGGCGAAGACCTCCGGCTGGAAACCCGCGCCGGCTTCTGTGCTGTGGGAGACTTCGCCGCCAGCGACGCCGACACGGTGGAGTTGCTGCTGCGTGCCACCACGGCGCTGCGCGAACTGCGGCGAGACAAGGGTCCGGAACGCGTGAGGGAATTCGCGGCTGCGAACTAGGCGGCAAGGCGGTAAGGCGGTTGGGCGGTAAGTGAGCAGAACGGGGATCCCGGCCTCAAGCCTGGATCCCCGTTTCACAGGCCTACCGCCTTACCGCCCTACCGCCCTACCGCCTAGGCCCCCGCTTCGAGCGCCATGGGCTCCTCGTCCGCGGTGTACCCATAGACATACCGATAGTTCTTGTACTGCACGTCCGCCGTGTTCACGTCGTTGACGACCGCGCCAAGCAGACGAATAGGCAGGCGGTCGAGGTTCTTGAGCTTTTCTTCCGCCATGCGGCGATCAGTCTCGCCTGACCGGAGCACGATCAGCATGTTGCCGGTGGCAGTACCCAGCACGAACGGGTCGATGCCGGCGCCCAGCGGCGGACTGTCCACGATGATGGCGTCGTACTGACTGCGAAGGGTCGCCATCAGCTCGCGCATGGTGGCGGATCCCAGCAGTTCCGGCCCATGGTGATGCCGGGTGCCGCAGGGGATCAGGGTCAGGTTCTTGTGGTTGGTGCTGCGCACGATGGCATCGAGTGATGACTGGCCCATGAGGTGATCCAGCAGGCCCGGGCGACGGTCAGTGCCGAACATGCCGTGGAGCTCACCCCGCCGGATATCGCCATCCACCAGCAGCGTGCGATAGCCCGCCTCTGCAAACGACAGCGCCAGATTCGACGACACCAGTGACTTGCCGTCACCCGGTCCCGGGCTCGATACGGTGAGCGTTACCGGGCCCGCGGCGCCATACGCGTGGGCCACGTTCATCCTGATGGTCCGGAACGCATCCACTACCTGCGCCAGGTCTTCCGGGTTCTGCTCGCCGCTGGGCAGCTTCTTGAGCGCCGGCACGGCGCCCAGGATTCCGAGGCCGAGGTCGCGGCTCACCTGGTCGGGGTAGCGCAGCCGCTTGTCGATCCGGTCGAGCAGCAGCGCCAGCGCCAGGGCCAGGCCCAGGCTCACACCAAACGCCGCCAGAACAAGCATGAAGGCGCTGTTGCTCGACGGGCGCTGCGGCTGGACCGCGGGGTCGAGCACCCGCACGTCGGGCACTGCACTGGCCTCGGCCAGGCGAGCGCGCTGGTACTCCAGCTGAAGGTTTCCATGCATCTGCGCCAGGATGTCGCGATCCCGGGTCAGCTTCTGCTCGGTGATGGTGCGCCCCGGGATCTGCTGCAGTTCACGGCTGGCGTCGCCAAGAGTGGCCTGGAGCGAGATCTCCTGGGCCCGGAGGGCGGCGTTCAGCCCGGAGATGTAGTTGGGAATGACCCGGGTTCGGAGCTCGGTGACCTTGGCGGCCTGGTCCTGGACCGTCTTCATCGAGTCGGTATAGCGCGACCGCAGTGCGATCAGCTCCTGCTCGGCGGTGCCGAGCTCACCCAGGGCGCGAGTCAGGTCAGGTGCGTTGGCGGCCGAGGGTATTGTCGCCAGCGCGTCGGTCACCTGTTCGCCGTTCCGGGCCTTGTCGAGCACGGTGCCCAACCGCTGGCGGTCCTTCTGAATGGCCTCCAGCTGGGCCCGCCGCGCGAAGTAATCGGTCATCACCGTTGGTTGGGTCAGGCCGATGCCGGCGGCGATGGCGGTGCCCTCGGTCGGTTTGGTGATGGTGGCGACCTTGAAGTTCTCAAGCGCCGCGTCGGCCTCGCGCAGCTGGGTGCTGACGTCGGCGAGGTCCTTCTCCAGCTGGGTAGCCAGCGCACTCATCTGCTGCTTGTTCAGCGCATCGACTACCGCGACGAAGCGGTCGTTCAGCAGGTTGAGGGTGCGGGTGACCCGTGCCGGGTCGCTGCCTGAGAGGCTCACCCGCAGGAAGTTGCCTTCCTGTGCCAGGTTGGCGATCAGGTCCTGCTGCAACGCCAGTGACGCGTCGCGCGGGCTGATCAGGTCGAACTCGACCTCGGCCTCGCTGCCCAGCAGCTGGGCCGGCGGGTTCCAGACCATGCCGCGCTTGGCGCCGATCGGCTGGCCCACACTTCCCGACTCCAGCAGGACGCCCGACTTGTCCTTCAGGGTGTACCTGCGGCCGGTCGCGTCGGTTTCGAGTACATAGGATCCGCTGAACCAGGGCCAGCGGCCCTGGAAATTCTTGAACAGGAGCGTGTCCTGCACGTTGCTGGGCAGCAGATACAACCGTTCGGCCACCACGACCGAGTCGAGCACCATGTTGGTGGTCAGTAGCTCGACCCAGTTCTGGCCCTTGACCAGGGCGTCGTTCTCGGCCGACCGCTGCGCGTCGGCATTTCGGATGTAGATCGTGGACGTAACCGTGTATACCGGCTCGATGAACCGGGTCGCGAAGAAGCCGGTCAGGGTGCCTACCAGGACGATCCCCAGCATCAGCCACCGATAGCGCCGCATGGCGCCAACCAGGCGCGCGAACGAAAACCCTCCGCTGCCGCCCGGCTCGCCAAAGGCGGCAGGGTCGTAGGCCGAGGGCAGATTGGGCTGCGAAGGGGTCAGGGCGCCGCCTGGGCCCGGCGGCAGCAGGTTGCCACTCATGATTGCAAGACTCCCGTTTCCGTGAGGCCGGGGCTGGGCTCCCGGTCAATGCCACTCGGCCCGGGACTGACGCAAACCCGATACCGTAGCAACAACCTACGCCCTCGGAGGCACCCAGCCAGAGCGTCGTGGACTTGGGTTTGCAAGGATGACGCGCCCAAGCCTCGAATATGGGGCAGCGGTCACCAAGCCGTTGCATGGAAGCTACAGTTCCGCATGTTTGGCGCAACACTAAAGTGTTGTAGATTCGTGACGGTTCTGGCGGCCATCGTCAGGACCTGTGGTGCCGGCGATACTCCTGTTGCCGGCATGACTACACTGAGGGGGTTCCGATGGGCAGCTCGCTGGCGTACACGGTGCGGGGTCCTGAGGCTGGTGCGGGTAGTGATGCCGCGCGCGATCCGCTTTCGATCGCGCCCGACGTCAAGGCCAGTATCCGGGTCCTGGTAGTGGATGACGAGCGCACCCTTCGGGAGAGCTGCGCCAGCGTGCTGCAGATGGACGGCTACAATGTGACCGTGGTGGGCCGGGGCGAGGAAGCGCTGGAATCGGTGAAGCGCCGCAAGTTCGACATCATTCTGGTCGACCTGTACATGTCCCAGGTCTCGGGCCTGGACATTCTCCGGGCCACGCTGGAAGCCAACCGCGACACCATCGTCGTGGTGATGACTGGCAACCCATCGGTCACCAGCAGCATCGAGGCGCTTCGGGCCGGCGCCTGGGACTACCTGCCCAAGCCCTTCTCCGCCACCCATCTGCAAGTGCTTATCGGACGCGCGTCCCACGCGGTCATGATGGGGCGCGAGGCAAACGATCTCCGCTTCCAGCTGATGAAGCAGAACGGCCACAGCGACAAGATCGCCCTCATCGGGATCTCGCCCGCGTTCCGCAAGGCCGTCGAGTTGGCCCGCAAGGTGGCCGCGACCGATGCGTCGGTGTTCATCAGCGGCGAGAGCGGCACCGGCAAGGAAGTCATTGCCCAGTTCATCCATCAGAACAGCCGTCGTTCCGCCAAGCAGCTGGTGCCGATCAACTGCGCCGCGCTGCCCGAAGGGCTGCTCGAGTCGGAGCTGTTCGGTCATCGCAAGGGCGCGTTCACCGGTGCGGACCGGGACAAGCCGGGGCTGCTGGAGATCGCGAACGGCGGCACGCTGTTTCTCGACGAGCTCACCGAGATGTCCATGCCGCTGCAGGCCAAGCTCCTGCGGGTGATCCAGGATGGCGTGGTCCGCCGGGTAGGCAGCGAGCAGCAGGACGCGGTGGTCGATGTGCGGTTCATCTC
>JAICQR010000074.1 GCA_025937755.1 Gemmatimonadales bacterium
CATTGCGATGTGGGGCGGCCCGCCGGCCTCTGGCGCCGGAGGGAGGCAGCGGGGCGAGCGCCCAAAGCTTCGGAACCGCCGGCCCCAGGCGCCGGAGGGAGGCAGCGGGGCGAGCGCCCAAAGCTTCGGAACCGCCGGCCTCAGGCGCCGGAGGGAGGCAGCGGGGCGAGCGCCCAAAGCTTCGGAACCGCCGGCCTCAGGCGCCGGAGGGAGGCAGCGGGGCGAGCGCCCGAAGCTTCGGAACCGCCGACCTCAGGCGCCGGCAGGAGACATCGGCGCGAGTGCGCAGGCAAGCCACAACTATTCGACAGTGACGCTCTTGGCCAGATTGCGGGGCTGGTCCACGTTGCATCCGCGCCGCACCGCTACGTAGTACGCGAACAGCTGCAGCGGGATCACCGTCAGGATCGGTGACAGCAGCTCGTGCGTCACCGGGATCGCCATGCACGCGTTGGCCAGCCGCTCCACCTCGGCGTCGCATTCGTTCACGATCGCGATCACCTTGCCGCCGCGGGCCCGGACCTCCTCCATATTGGAGAGGACCTTCTGGTACACCGCGTCATTTGGCGCCAGGAACACCACCGGCATCATCTCGTCGATCAGCGCGATCGGTCCGTGCTTCATCTCGGCGGCGGGGTACCCCTCCGCGTGGATGTAGGAGATTTCCTTCAGCTTGAGCGCGCCCTCCAGCGCCGCGGGGAAGTTCACCCCCCGGCCGAGGAACAGCGCGTTCGGCGCCCGCACGAACCGCTCGGCCAGCGCCTCGATCTCGGGTGCCTTGTCCAGAATTGTCTGGATGTGTGCCGGCAGCTCCTGCAGGTGCTTGATCAAGTCGCGGCCCTGCAGGATGCTCAGGTTCCGGAGCCGGGCAAACCGCAGCGCCACCAGCGCCAGCGCCGCCACCTGGCTGGTGAAGGCCTTGGTGCTGGCCACACCTACCTCGGGGCCGGCATGCAGATAGATCCCGCCGTCCACTTCGCGCGCGATGGTCGAGCCCACCACGTTTACCAGCCCGATTGTCCTCGCGCCCCGAAGCTTGGCTTCGCGGATCGCCGCCAGCGTGTCGGCCGTCTCGCCGCTCTGGGAGATGCCGATCACCAGCGTGCGCTCGTCCACCACCGGATTGCGATAGCGGAACTCCGACGCGTATTCCACCTCCACCGGGATCCGCGCCAGCTCCTCCAGCATGTACTCGCCGATCAGCGCCGAGTGCCACGACGTGCCGCAGGCGGTGATGACAATCCGGTCCAGCTGCTTGATCTGTTCGTCGGAAAGGTTGAGCCCGGTCACCCGCGACGTGCCCTCGTCCTCCAGCAGGTGGCCCCGCAGCGTGTTCCAGAGGCTCTCCGGCTGCTCGAAGATTTCCTTGAGCATGAAGTGCGCATATCCGCCCCGCTCCACCGCAGCCAGGTCCCACTCGATCTGGTTGACCGGCTTCTCGATCCGGTCGGTCTCCAGGTTGCGGATCCGGTAGCCGTCACGCGTCAGGATCGCCATCTCGCCATCGTCGAGGTACACCACCGACCGGGTGTGCTCCAGCAGCGGCGACGCGTCCGAGGCGATGAAGTACTCGCCCTCACCCACCCCCACCAGCAGGGGCGAGCCCTTGCGCGCCGCCACGATCACGTCCGGTTCGTCCTCGGAGATGAAGGCCAGCCCGTAGGCGCCGTCCACTTCGCGCAGCGCGGTGGCGACAGCTTCCTCGAGGCTCCCCTGGTAGAACTCACCCACCAGGTGCACCAGCACTTCGGTATCGGTGTCGGAGTGGAAAGAGTGCCCCCGCTGCTCCAGCATCTTCCGGATGGAGCCGGCGTTCTCGATGATGCCGTTGTGGATGACCGCGATCCGCTCGTTCTGGTCGGTGTGCGGGTGCGCGTTGGGCGTGGTGGGCGCGCCGTGGGTAGCCCAGCGGGTGTGACCGATGCCGATGGTGCCATGCGGCATGGCGTTGGCCAGCTGCTGCTCCAGCGAGCTCAGCTTGCCCGCCGCCTTCCGGATCTCCAGCCCGTTGCCGTTGACGACAGCGATGCCGGCGGAGTCATAGCCCCGGTACTCCAGGCGGCGAAGCCCCTCCACCAGGATTCCGGCTGCTTCCCGTGGCCCGACATACCCGACGATTCCACACATGTGCGAGTCTATCCTTGGTGCATGAGCGACGCGCCCGCGGCAATCAGCGCCCGGGCCTCTGCCGCGGTAGGTGCTTCGGCGATGAGGCGAACGATTGGTTCCGTGCCCGAGGGCCGCACATGCAGCCACCGGTCCTGCCAGCCCAGCCGCAGCCCGTCCCGATCGTCCACTGCGGCATCGGCGAACTGCGCTCGCAGCGCCTGGTAGAGCGCCGCCAGGTCCCCGCCCCGTGGGGCCTTGTCCTTCACGATGGCATAACTCGGGGAGGCCGCCACCAGTTCCGACACGGTCCGGCCCGACTGAGCCAGATGGTGCAAGATAAGCGCCACCCCCAGCGGCGCGTCGCGCCCGATATGGAGTGCCGGGTACATCACCCCGCCGTTCCCCTCGCCCCCGATCAGCGCTCCCCGGTCGCGCATCGCCCGCGCCACGTTGGCCTCCCCCACCGCCGCCCGCTCGAACACTGCCCCCCCATCCCGCGCCGCATCCTCAACCACGAGGGAAGTGGACAGGTTCACCACGACCACCCGACCGCCCTGACCGCCTTGACCGCCTTGACCGCCCGTCTGAGCGTCGGCCGAGCCGCCGAGCCGCCGGGCCGCCGAGCCGCCCAGCACCGCCCGCACCGCAAACGCCAAGGTGTAATCCTCCCCAATCGCCCGCCCCTGTTCATCCACCAGCGCCAGCCGGTCCACGTCGGGATCCACCGCCATCCCGATATCAGCGCTCGACTCACGCACCAGTTGCCCCAGCTCGGTGAGGTTCTCCGGGATCGGCTCGGGTGCCCGTGGAAAGCGGCCGTCGGCTGCGAGGTTGATGCCCGTCACCTGGCAGCCCAGCCGCTCCAGCAGCAGCGGAATTGACGCGCCGCCCGCTCCCCGCACCGTGTCGAGTGCAACATGGAATCGCCGCGCCCGGATCGCTGCGACGTCGATCACCGGGAGGGCCAGGATCGCGTCGAAATGTCGGTCCACCGCCTCCGGGTCGTCCAGTACCGAGCCCAGAGTGTCCCATCCGGCCCGCGCCGGACCTTCCTCGGCCAACTGGCGCACCGCGGCGCCGGACGCCGCGTCAAGGAAGATCCCGTCCGGGCCCACGAACTTGAGCGCGTTCCATTCGATCGGGTTGTGGCTCGCCGTGAGGATCAGCCCCGCGCCTGCGCCATGATGCTCCACCGCCATCTGCACCGTCGGCGTCGGCACCACTCCCAGTTCGATCACATCGACTCCGACGCTCATGAGCCCGGCCGCAGCCGCCTGCGCAAACATCGGCCCGCTGGTGCGCGAGTCCCGTCCCAGCACCACCTTCGGCCGGCCCGCCGCCGCTGCCCACGCCCCCAGCGCCGCCGCATGCCGCGCCACCACTTCCGGCGTCAGATCCGTCCCAACATGCCCCCGCATCCCGGAAACGCTGATCATCAACGTGTCAGACAAGAGGCTCCTTTCGCGTTTCACTTCTCACTTCTCACTCCTCACTTCCCACTTTTCACAAAAGCCCCGACGACCTCCCCGTCAAACTGCCGACCGACTCCATCCCGAAGAATCGCGAAAGCTTCGTCGCGCGAACAGGGAGAACGATAAGCATGGTTGGTGGTCATGGCATCATAGGCGTCGGCCACGGCGACGATCCGCGCCGGCAGCGGGATGGACGGCCCCGCCAGCCCATCGGGAAATCCGGTCCCATCCACCCGCTCATGGTGCGACCGCACCACTTGCAGCACCATTGGCTCTCCCGTGAGGAAGGGCCGGAGGATCCGTTCGCCCAGCAGCGTGTGCGATTGCACCTGCTCCAGCTCCTCCGCGTCCAGCGGCCCCGGCTTGACCATCAGCTCGTCCCTGACGCCGATGGTGCCCACGTCATGCAGCCGCGCGCCCAGTTCCACGGCCGCCAGTGCGTCACCCGTAAAACCCAGTTGCACCGCGATCCGGGCCGCCAGCCGCTCAACTCGCCTCGAATGTCCCGACGTGTATGAGTCCCGTGCTTCCAGCGCATGCGCCAGCATGGTCACGCCATCGTTCACCGCTTCGCGCTGGCGTCGGCCCAGTTCCCGCAGCCGTTCCCTCAGTCGCGCGTGCACCTGCCGGGCCTCCAGCTCCTGGGCCCGTCGCTCGATCGCGCCTGTCACCCGCAGCCGGATTTCATCCAGCGTGGCCGGCTTGGTCAGGTAGTCGAGCGCGCCGCACCGGAGGCAGTGCGTTGCCACATCCACGTCGGCCACGCCCGTCAGCATCACCACGCCGACATCCGGGTACTGCGCCCGTACATGCTCCAGCAGCTCCACCCCACCCATGCCCGGCATGTTGATGTCGACGATGCACAGAATCAGTTCCCGGTGCCGCTCGAGTGCCGCCAGCGCCTCGGCACCGCTGGCACTACCCATCGCGGCCAGTCCGATCGCCTCGAGCATCCGGGCCAGCGACTGGCGGACCTGCTCCTCATCGTCCACCACCAGGCATCTCGGCGCGGTTGCGGTCAAGCTGGACACTCCCTTACGCTTCGCCAGACTCGATTCAAGGTGATCATGACCCGCGTTCCTCCTTCCAAGGCGTCCCATGCACTGGCCACGCTGGCCGTGCATGCCGGAATCACTCCCGACCCGCTCGCCGGCGCCGTCATGCCGCCGATTTACCAGACCTCCACCTACATCCAGGAGGGGCTGGGCAAGAACAAGGGGTACGAATACGCACGGACCCGGAATCCCACGCGCGATGCGTGGGAGCGGGCGGTTGCGGCGCTGGAAGGGGGCCAGCACGGTTTTGCGTTTGCTTCGGGCCTCGCGGCCCTCGATGCCGTTCTCAAGCTGCTGAAGGCCGGCGACCACGTCGTCTCAGGCGAAAACGTGTACGGCGGCTCGCACCGGCTGATGGACCGCATCTACTCCCATTTCGGTGTCGAGTTCACCTTTGTTGACACGTCCGACATCGCCAGCGTCGAGCGCGCGCTCACGCCCGCCACCCGGATGGTCTACTGCGAGACCCCGACCAATCCGATGATGCGGCTGACCGACCTTGCCGCCCTCGGTGACCTCACCAGCGCCCACGGGCTCCTGACCGTGGTCGACAACACCTTCGCCACTCCGGTCTTCCAGCAGCCCCTCAGCTTCGGCGCGGACATCGTCCTCCACTCCACCACCAAGTACCTCAACGGCCATTCCGACATGATCGGCGGGATGCTGGTGACCGAGCGTGACGATCTGGCCGAACGCCTCGCATTCATTCAGAACGCGGCGGGCGGAGTCCCCGGACCGATGGACTGCTGGCTTGCCTTGCGGGGGGTCAAGACGTTGCCGCTCCGGATGGCCCAGCACGACGCCAACGGCCGCAAGGTCGCGGCCTGGCTTGCCGGCCGCAGTGACGTGCGCTCCATCCAGTACCCTGGGCTCGAGTCCCACCCGCAGCACGCGTTGGCAGCAAAGCAGATGCGCGGCTTCGGCGGCATGATCAGCTTCGATATCGGAGACGCCGAGCGGGCCCGGCGCGTGGTCGAACGCACCCGGATTTTTGCCCTGGCCGAATCGCTGGGCGGCGTCGAGAGCCTGATCGGCCACCCCGCCTCGATGACCCACGCCTCGGTTCCGGTCGCCATGCGGCAGGAAATGGGCCTTACCGACAGTCTCATCCGGCTCTCCTGCGGCATCGAGGACCCGGACGACCTGATTGCGGATTTGAATCACGCGTTGGGTGCATAATGAAACAACGCTGGGACCAAGGCGTAGGGCGTGAGGCGTGAGATAGTCAGGGGCTAGCCCCAGGCCCCACGCCAGCGCCCTCTAACCCGGATTCATATGCCTACACCACTCCCCCAGATCTCCGCCGTCAGCTGGGAGCACCCCGCCGACCGCGCCGCCCTCCAGGCCCTCCGCGCCGTGCCCGGAGTGGATGAGATCATCCGCAAGGTCATCGCCATCCTGGGGGGCGAGCGTGGCATCCGCCTCCTCTTCCAGGGCAACGCCGTTCGGGTCGGGCCGGAGCAGTTCCCCAAGCTCTGGGCCATGCACCTGGAGAACTGCAGTACGTTCGACTGGGCGCGAATCCCCGAGCTCTACGTCTCCCAGACGCCTTTCTTCAACGCCGGCGCCTATGGCGTGGACGACCCGTTCATCGTGGTCCACAGCGCGGCGCTCGAGGTGTTGGACGAGGACGAGACCCGCACCCTCCTGGCCCACGAGCTGGGTCACGTCATGAGTGGCCACGCGCTCTACACCACCATCGCCGCCATACTCGCACTGGTGAGCCTCGGTCTTCTGCCATCGATCGCGGTGCTCGCGGTCCTGCCGGTGCGGCTCGCTTTTCTCGAGTGGTCGCGCAAGTCGGAGCTGAGTGCCGATCGTGCCGGACTGCTCGGCATCCAGGATGTCATCATTGCCCAGCAGCTCGACATGAAGATGGCGGGCGGCGGCCGGGGCGAGTCGTTCGAGGGCGCACTCAACATCGACGCGTTCATGGCCCAGGCCAACGAGTACACCTACGCCAACGAGGGCCTCGACGTCGTCTACAAGTTGCTCAACACCCTGGCGCTCACCCACCCGATGCACACCGTGCGCGCCGCCGAACTCCAGCGCTGGGTAGCCGCCGGCGAGTACGACCGCATCATGCGCGGTGAATACACCCGCCGTGGCCCCGAGTCGGCCGATCGTCCCATTCGTGACGACATGGGTGCGGCGAAGGACTACTACACCCACGAGGCGAAAGAGCTCGCGCGCGAAGTGGCCAACGCCGCCAGGCGCGTCGCCACTGCCGCGACCGACGCGTTCAAGGGCGGGCGCTCCTAGCGGGTGCGGGTACTCGTAGTCGGCGGCGGTGGCCGCGAGCACGCTCTCGCGTGGGCCATCAGGCGCGAGATCGCTGAAGCGGTCATCCACTGCGCACCCGGTAACCCCGGCACCGCCGAGCTGGGCACCAACCTCGCCATTCCGGCGGACGACATCGACCGCATCACCGACGCCGCCGACATGCTCGGCGCCGACCTCGTGGTGGTGGGGCCCGAGGTTCCGCTGGCGATGGGCCTCGCCGATCGGATACGCGCCGAGGGCCGCCTCGTGTTCGGCCCCTCGGCCGCCGCCGCCCGGATCGAGAGCAGCAAGAGCTTCGCCAAGGATGTCATGCGCTCGGCACGCGTGCCTACCGCCGCCAGCGCCACGTTCACCAGCCTCGCTGACGCACTCGACTACATCGATCGCCACGCCCAACCTCTGGTGGTGAAAGCCTCCGGACTCGCCGCCGGCAAGGGTGCTGTGGTGGCGGGCACCCGCCGCGAAGCGGCCGACGCCGCCCGCTCCATGCTGGAGGACGCAAGCCTCGGTGCGGCCGGCAGCGAGATCGTGATCGAATCGTTTCTGGAGGGGGAGGAGCTTTCGCTCTTTGCCATCACCAACGGGCGGGATGTCACCCTGCTCCCGGCGGCCCAGGACCACAAGCGCCTGCTCGATGGAGACCAGGGCCCCAACACTGGTGGCATGGGCGCGTACGCGCCTGTTTCACTCGCCACCAGTGAACTGCTCGCCCGAGCCACCAGCGAAGTCCTGTTGCCGACGCTGGAGGAGCTGGAGCGTCGAGGCACCCCCTTTCGGGGGCTGCTCTACGCCGGGCTCATGATCGACGCGGCAGGAGCGCCATCGGTGGTGGAATTCAACTGCCGCTTCGGCGACCCCGAGACCCAGGCGGTGCTGCCGCTGCTGAATGGCGGACTGATCGACGCCCTCACCGCTTCGGCGGAAGGCACCGCGCTCCCGAAGCTCAGCGTCAATCCGCATCTCGCTGCGGTAACGACCGTCCTCGCCGCCCGTGGCTACCCCGATGCGCCCGAGAAGGGCGCTGCGATAACGCTGCCCGGCGAAATGCCCGAGGGAGTGACCATCTTCCATGCCGGCACGAAACGTGACGACGCCGGCGTGCTCAGGGCGAATGGTGGACGTGTGCTCGCGGTCACGGGTGTCGCTACAACGTTCGAGGAAGCCCGCGTCCGCAGCGCGGAAGTCGCAGAAGCGGTGCAGTTCGACGGGAAGCAATACCGCCGCGACATCGGGTGGCGGGAGGCGGGGCGGTAAGGCGGTACGGCGGTAAGTAACATGGCGCGCCGGAGCGCTGGGTGTTCCGCAGCCCGCCTCGGTCGGGCGGTCGGAATGACAACTCCGAATGGAAATGCCAGGCCGACCGCTGCCGGGCGGAGGAACAGCCAGCGTGACGGCGCGTAGGCACCAAGCCGAGTGAAATGCCAGAACTCCCTGAAGTCGAAACCATCGTCCGCGACCTCGCGCCCCAACTCACCGGCCGGCGCATCCTCCGCGCGCGACTCTCCCACGACGACGTCCTTCGCGGCATCACCCGCCGCCGCCTGACCGCGGGCCTCGCCAACACCGCCATCGAGGCCGTCACCCGGCGCGCCAAGCACGCCGTACTCCATCTGGGCAAGCGCCGCCTGGTCATCCAGCCAGGCATGACTGGCGCCCTCCTGATCCAGCGCGAGCCATTGTCCGCGGACGACAGCAAGTACGCGGTCCTCCGTGCCTGGCTCGATGATGGCCGGGTGTTGATCTACCACGACGTCCGCCGCCTGGGGACCCTCCTCCTGCTCGACGACAAGGGCTGGAGCGACTACGACGCAGCCCTCGGCCCCGAGCCACTCGATCCTGATCTCGACGTCGAAGCCCTGGGCGAACGCATGCGCCGCTCGCGCCAGGCCATCAAGAAGGTGCTGATGGACCAGCGCGTCGTCGTGGGCGTCGGGAATATTTATGCGAACGAAGCCCTCTTCTCCGCACGGATCGATCCCTCCCGCGCCGCGAACAAGCTCTCGCAGACTGAAGCCCGCAGCTTGATTGCCGAGACCCAGCGCATTCTCCGCAACGCCATCAACAGCCGCGGCAGCACCATCCGCGACTACCGCACCGGCACTGGCGAACCCGGCGGCGCCCAGCTCGATCACCTGGTGTACGGCCGGGGCGGCGAACCCTGCGTCAACTGCGGCACCCGGCTCACCGATACTCACCTCATAGACGGCAGGACCACAGTGCTCTGCCACCACTGCCAGCGGTAGGGCGGTAAGGCGGTAGGGCGGTAAGGCGGTAGGGCGGTAAGGCGGTAACGCGGTAAGGCGGTAAGCCTTCTGCGGAAGATGTCGCGAAGCGACACGTGCCGAGCAGCGGCTATCAGCCGCGTCAGGAACTACCCAAACACTCCCACACTGCCCGATACTCCCATACTCTTC
>JAICQR010000107.1 GCA_025937755.1 Gemmatimonadales bacterium
AAGCGGTGGATAAGGCGAAGAAGCTGGCGAGCGCCTGATGCACGTGACGGTCATCTCGCCTGAAGCGGCGGTATTCGATGGGCCGGCGGACGCGGTCGTGGTCCCTGCCCATGATGGCGAGGTCGGCATCCTGCCGCACCACGCCCCTTTCATGACGCTCCTCGGCGAAGGCACTCTGGTGGTCCGGCAGCAAGCTGGTGCGCGGCGGTTCGCGGTCCGCGGCGGCTTCCTGCAGGTGGTTGACGACCAGGTGAGGGTAGTCGCGGAGCACGTCCAGGGAGACGAGAACCATGCGTAAACTGATCGTGGGCATCACGGCGGCGGCGGCGCTGGCGCTCGCCGCACCGCTGGCGGCGCAGGAGACCGGCACCCCGGTCTTCAAGTCGCCGTACCGCACCTTCAACACCAGCGAGATCGGCGCGACCTTCTCCGATGGCGAGGGCTACGAGTGGGCGCTCGAGGGCTTCTACGGCTACGGCCGCGGCCCGTGGGACGTAGGTATTCGGGCGGGTTACATGTCCTTCGGCGATGGCGCGGCGGATGAAGGCGGCTTCCTGCTCGGCGCCGATGCCCGGACCCGGGTGGTCAACAGCAGCGAGAGCTTCCCGCTCGACGGCGCCCTGACGCTGGGCGTAGGGGCGGTCATCGACGGAGGGACCACGCTGCTGCTTCCGATCGGCCTCTCGCTGGGCCGCCGGGTGCTGCTGGAAGGCAGCGAGACCAGCTTTGTGCCCTATGTACACCCGGTGCTCGCTCCAGTGCTGGGCGAGGGCGACGACGAGGTCCAGTTCACCCTCGGCATCGGCGTGGATATCAAGTTCACCCGTAACCTCGACATCCGTGTCGCCGGCGCGCTGGGCGATCGCGACGGTGTGTCGATCGGGTTCGCCATTATTCGCTAGGTCACGGTGAACGACACGACGCGCCCGGCTCCCCGAGCCGGGCGCGTTGCATTTCCCGGCGGCGTTTGCGACGAAGTCGCGGGCCGGGCTACATTCCCGCGCGGCGCCGATGGTGGCGCCGCCGTCACACAGGGGAGCGCATGAATCGCATGCTTGCAAGCACCGCGGTTGCGGTGCTGATGATTGCGGCGACATCGCCGGCCTCGGGCCAGGTTTTCGGCCTGCCGGTTACCAACAGCGGGCTGCCCACCGGGATCGGGCTCGCCCTCGACGCCGGCTTCGCCAACGATGCCGGTGGCGGCGGCTGGGCCGCGGGCGCCACCGGCAAGGTCGGTTTCGGCGGCTTCGGCGCCACCGCCACCGTGTCGCGTGTCGCCCCCGATCTCGGCGACGAGTTCTTTTCGGCCGGGGCCACCGCCAACGTCAAGGTGTTCGGCGGCCCGCTTATTCCGCTCAGTGTTACGCTGCAGGCGGGCGCTGGATACAGCGCACCCGAGTTCGCCTGCGTGCCGCCGGGTGACTGCGACATCAACGTGTGGCGCTTCCCGGCCGGCGTCGGGTTCGCATTCACCATCCCGAATCCGGCCATGGCCATCAAGCCGTGGATCGCGCCGCGGGTGGACATCACTCGCAACAGCATCAACGGCGCGAGTGAAACCGACACCCGATTCGCGGCCAGCGCCGGGGTCGAGCTCAACTTCATCACCGGGCTGGGGATCCACGCCGCCTACGACTGGGTCAACGCGGAAGGCGACAAGCCCGGCATTTTCGCTGCCGGCGTTCACTACACTTTCCGGGTTCCGGGACTTTGATCGCACCACGATTGGGCCGGTTCGTTGCTGCCGCCGCGCTGGTGCTCCTTGCCGGCTGCGCCCAGACGTTCGATGCCACGACCCTGGGCGTGCCGGCCTCGCTCGCCAGTGACGCGGGCCAGCAGCCCACCGGCGAGGCGTTCTCGGTCACGACCCACTCGGTGCACGGCTTCTGGGGCCTGATGAAGTTCCGGTCGCCATCGGTGGAGCGGGCCTTGGCGGGGCAGCTGCTCGATGGCCAGGCCATCAGCAACGTCCGCATCAAGGTGCGGAGCAGCGTCACCGACGTCATCTTCACCATCCTCACCGCCGGGCTGGTCGTGCCACGATCGGTGACGGTCGAGGGCGTCGTCACCGGCCCCTGACACGGTGGTGCCGCCCCGCCAGGACTACTGGCGCCTTGCGCGCGCCCCCCGCTACAGCCTGCTCTTCGCGCTGCCGCTGCTCGTGCTCTACGAGGCGGCAGCGTTTGCGTTGTCGGGTGACGCCATCGCCGGCGTCCGCAACGGCGCCGACGTCCTGCTCAAGAGTCTCTTCCTGACCCTTGGTGGGCACCGCGGACTGCTGGCGTTCGACCTGCTGCTGCTGGTCATCGGCGCGACGCTGGTGGTGCGCGACCTTCGCCGCAGTCGCGGCGGGCTGCAGCCGGGAATTTTCCTGGGGATGGGCGCGGAGGCGGTCCTGGGCGGATTGGTGTTTGGTGTGGTAGCGGGTACGCTCACCGCGCTGCTGCTGGGCAAGGCCGCGTGGCTGGGCCAGCCCGCCTTGCTGGCACAGGGCACTGCTGTGGCGCTCGACTTGCCCACCAGGCTGGTAGTGTCACTGGGTGCGGGGATCTACGAGGAATTGCTGTTCCGGGTGGTGCTGGTGGGCGCGCTCGCCTGGGCCGGTCGCCGGCTGCTGGGGTGGTCACCCACCGCCAGCGGCATCAGCGCCGCCGTCCTTGGCGCCCTGATCTTCTCGGCGTTTCACTACATCGGCCCCTATGGCGACCCGTTCGAGACCGGCAGCTTCGTCTTCCGTGCGGTGGCGGGCCTGCTGTTCAGCGGGATGTACCTGCTGCGGGGACTGGGGATAACGGCGTGGACCCATGCGCTGTACGACGTGTTTCTGAGCATTGGAGTGTGAGAGTATGAGAGTCTTGGGCAGTGTGGAGGAGCAGCACACTGCCCGATACTCTCATACTGCCCAAGACTCCCACACTATCGCTGCTGCCTCGCATGCACGATCGAGTCGAGTATCGGCCTGAAGACCGTAATCGGCTGCGCCCCCACCAGCAGTCCCCCCTCGATATAGAACGACGGCGTAGCCGTCGCGCCGGCCCGGGCCGAGCCCTGCGCCTCGAACGCCACCGCGGCCCTGATGTCCGGGTCTTTCAGGCATTCGAGGGTCTTCGCCTGATCCAGGCCGGCCTCGGCTGCCAACTCCAGCAACCGGGTTGCCGGATCTTCCAATTTGGCCCAGGTGGCCTGCGACTCGAACAGCAGATGGTGCAACTCCCAGAATTTTCCCTGCCGTGCCGCGCAGAGCGCGACCTCCGCCGTCGGCACCGCGTTGGGGTGCAGTTCGGTGATGGGATAATTGATGAACACGTAGCGGACCTTGCCGGTCCTGACGTACTCGGCCTCCAGCAGCGGCAGCGTCTCCAGCGCGTGGCGCCGGCAGAAGGGGCACTGGAAGTCCGACATTTCGTAAATCGTGACCGGTGCAGAATCCGATCCCATGGTCCGGGCCGATCGCGAAGCGACGCCGTCGGTGTCCGCCACCGCGGCCACGCCCGCCGGAGGCAGCGGCGCGTCGGGGGCGCTGCCTCCGCCGGCGCACGCGAAGACAAGTAGTGCCGGAAGCATGGCGGGCGACGGCGACCGGAAGCGAAACATCAGTAGCGGCCCCGTTTGATAGCGTTGGAAGGATCGAGTGCCACGCTGTCGCCGTCGACGGCCACGCTCCAGTACCACACGGCGTTGGGGTCGCTGACGTTCCAGGCCGTGGCCGTCACTCGCCAGTCGAGCGTGGAAGGGGGGATGCGCAGCACAGCAATGCCCTCGGCGTCGGTGGTGTCGGTGACGACGGCCCGGCCGCGACCCTCGCTCAGCACCGCGGCGAGCGTGTCGAACCCCCCGTAGGTGCTATGTTCCCATTCGCGCACCGCCGACCGCAGCGAGTCGATGACAGGATCCAGTTCAGTCCGACGTGCGTCCAGCTGGCTGCGGGCGGCCTGGTACCGTGCTTCCGTCTGATCATGCGCGGCCTGGGACATCGAACCGGCTGCCAGAGAGTCACGCGCTGCCGAGCGCTCGCGCCCTGCGCGAAAATACTGGAGGAAGGGCTCGCGATAGAGCGCGAACAGGCTGTCGAGCGCATCGGTGCCGGGCCGGCTGCTTCCGGCCCTGGCCTCCATGGTGCGCACCAGGCTGTCGCGGTCGAAGGGCAGGGCGGTCACGGCGATGCCGCTGGCGGGCGTCAGCGTGCCGTCGAGATCGGGGATCGCGATCGATACGGTGACTTCACGCGCTCCGCCGCCACAGGCGGCAAGCGCCAGCAGGGCGAACAGGAATGAGAATCGGATCACGGGTGAAAGCTATCGGTCTTGCCGGGCTGCTACAACTTGTGCTGCTGCTGCCCCTCTGGGCCCAGCAGTCGGTCGACCAGTTCGTGCCGTCCCGGCCCACCGGCCGGGTGAGCGACTTTGCCAACGTGATCGATGCCGCCGACGAGACCCGCATGACCTCGCTGGTGGAGCGGCTCCTGTCGGCGACCGGCGCCGAGATCGCCGTGGTGACCCTCCCCACCGTAGGCAACCACGAGGCGGCGGAGGTGGCACTCCGGATCGGACGCTCGTGGGGCGTCGGCCTCCAGGGTGAAGTGGGCGACAGCCTTCGGAACCGGGGGCTGGTCCTGCTGCTGGTGCCGCGCCAGGAGGGAAGGCCCCAGTCGGGCCAGATCCGAATCGAAGTGGGAGACGGCCTCGAGGGAGTGGTGCCGGACGCACTTGCCGGCACCATCCAGCGCCGAGTGATGACGCCGCTCCTCGCCAATGAGCAATACAGTGAGGGCATGAAGGCCGGGACCGAGGCGCTGGTAACGGCCATCGCCCGGGGCTTCGGGGTCACCGACTCGGCGCTGGCCAACGCCCGCCCGATTCCGGCCGAGCCACGCGGCGATTCGGGCTGGGGCCAGTTGATGCCCCTGATCTTCTTTTTCGTCATTTTCTTTGTGCTGCCCGCGCTGTTCAGGCGGGGTGGGCGTGGGGGGCCCGGCGGCCGAGGCGGCGGCGGTCCACGGATATATTGGGGCGGGCCCTGGACCGGTGGCGGACGCGGCGGAAGCTGGGGTGGCGGTTGGGGCGGGGGAGGCGGGTTCGGCGGATTTGGCGGCGGAGGTGGCTTCAGCGGGGGTGGCGCGGGGGGGCGCTTCTGACGATGGATTCGAAGATCGCGGAGATCGTGGAGCCGCTGCTGCGGGAGGCAGACCGCGTGCTGCAGGGCGGCTATTCGGCCGTGCTGTACGGCTCGGCCGCCCGGGGTGACTATTTCGAGCGGACATCGGACATCAACCTGCTCCTCCTGCTGCCCGACGCAGCGCCGGCCACGCTGCGTGCGCTTGGCCCCGCGTTCCGGGCCTGGCGCGAAAAGGTGGCGGTGCCGCCATTGATCATGACTCGCGAGGAGTGGGACAAGGCAGACGATGTGTTCCCGCTGGAGCTGACCGACATTCACGCCGCCTACGAGATGTTGCGGGGACCGGATCCGGTGGCCAGCGCGAGGGTGGACCGCTCCGGATTGCGCCACGCGCTGGAGAGCGAGTTGCGGGGCAAGCTGCTCCGGCTCCGGCAGGGATTTGCCCTGCTGGAAGAAGATCCGAAGCTGCTTGGCGCCCTGGCCACCCACACGCTGCCAACCTTGCTGGTGCTGTTCCGCGCATTACTGGAGCTGCATCGGCGGCCGGTGGTGCCGCCGTCAGATTCCGATCGGGTAGTACGCGAGGTGGCGCGCCTGGTGGCAGCTTCGCCGGAGGGTGCGCTGGCGGTGGTGCGTCATCGCGCCGAGCCGGAGTGGACCTGCACTTCAGCGCAATTCGAGGAGTACCTGGCCATGGTGGAGCGGGCCGCGCACCACGTGGATCACTTTCAATCCGGAGATTCGTGAATGAAGCGGGTCAAGCCTCTGTACGCGTCGCTGCTTCTCGTGGCGCTCGCCACCAGTGGCTGCGGGTACAATACCATGCAGACCATGGACGAACGGGTCAACAAGGCTCAGGGCGACATCCAGGCGCAGTTGCAGCGCCGCGGTGACCTGATTCCCAACCTGGTGGAGACGGTCAAGGGGATCACTAAGCAGGAGGACACCGTGTTCATTTCGATCGCCAATGCCCGTGCCCGGCTTTCCGGTGCGGTACAGGCTGGTGATGTGGGCGAAATGTCCGCCGCGAACAACCAGCTCTCCGCCGGTCTCGGCCGGCTGCTGGCCATCGCTGAGAACTATCCCGAGCTGCGCTCCAGCGAGAACTTCCTGGCGCTGCAGACCCAGCTCGAAGGTACCGAAAATCGCATCAGCGTTGCCCGCCAGGACTACAACGAGGCCGTCAACGAGTTCAACGGTTTCATTCGCCGTTTCCCCTACAACATCACGGCCAAGGTGTTCGGGATGGGGACGCCGAGGGAGTATTTCGAGGCAGAAGAAGGGGCGACGGAGGTGCCGGCGGTGGAGTTTTGAGTTAGTGGGAAGTGGGAAGTGGGGAGTGGGAAGTGGAATAAATGAAAGAGCCTCCGGTGCTGTTTGCACGCGGAGGCTCGCTTATTTCCGTCGGACTTCCCACTTCCCACTTCCCACTTCCCACTTCCCACTTCCCACTTCCCACTTCCCAC